>JBGQIW010000012.1:0-41042 GCA_041498715.1 Gemmatimonadota bacterium
CGTGCTCATGCCGTACACCGACCGGCTCCGTCAGCTGGCCGAGTGGTACCGACAGCTCTGGGCCGAGAGCCTGGGCAAGCGGGTGGACCGGCGGGGCCAGCCGGTGCATGTCGGCCCCACGCCGATCGGCGCGGTAGGCGCCACCGACCAGCACAGCCAGGTGCAGCTCTTCATGGAAGGCCCGTTCGACAAGGCGATCACCTTCGTGGTCGTGGACGATTTCGGGATCGACGTGCCGATCCCTTCGCGCCCGGACCTGCCGCCCGACCTGGCCTATCTCCCCGGCCACTCGCTGGGCCAGCTCTTGCGGGCGGAGTACGAAGCGACCTCGGCCGCCCTCGCGCGCATGGGGCGCATGAATCTCACGCTGCGCCTGCCGGATCTTTCGGCGGCGTCCGTGGGCGAGCTGCTCATGTTCTTCCAGATCGCCGCCGGATACGCCGGCGCGTGGTACGGCGTGGATCCCTTCGATCAGCCCGGCGTGGAGCTGGGCAAGCGGCTCACCTACGCTGCGATGGGCCGCCCAGGCTACGAGTCCGAACCGGCTGAACCGGCCGACGGCGACGAGATCTAGACCTTACCTCCCGCTCGGCCTACAATTGGGCAGGGAATGCCCGGCGCAGACCCGCACGCAACGAGGACGCTCGGATGACGGAGGCGATTCGGGAAGCAGTGGAGCTTTACGGCGACGCCGTCGCGCTGGCGCCGGCGGGCGTGACCGTGCGCGACGCTGCCAAGCTCCGCTCGCCGGCAACGGATCGGCTCGCCTGGCGGGCGGTGTTCGGGTCGCCCGAGGAGCGGGAGTCTGCCCGGTGGCTGCTGTGGGAGCTGGGGCAGGCCACCGGCGCGCGGCCGGCCTCGATCAACGGATTGTATCTGGCCCGGGGGCGCGGCGAGTGCGGCGGCTTCACCGTGCCCGCGATCAACCTCCGGGCCCTGGCGTACGATGCCGCGCGCGCCGTGTTCCGGGCGGCCCGCGCGGGGCGCGCCGGGGCGATCATCCTCGAGATCGCACGGTCGGAGATCGCCTACACCGACCAGCGCCCCGGCGAGTACGTGGCGGTGTTGCTGGCGGCGGCCCTGCGCGAGGGCCACACCCTGCCCCTGTTCATCCAGGGTGATCACTGCCAGGTCAACCAGAAGAAGTACCAGGCGGATCCGGCGGGCGAGGTCGGCGAGGTGAAGAACCTCATCGCCGAGGAGATCGGCGCCGGCTTCTACAACATCGACGTGGACACGTCGACCCTGGTCGACCTGTCCCGCCCGACGCTGGCGGAGCAGCAGCGCATCAACTACGAGCGCGCGGCGGAGATCACGAAGTTCATCCGGCAGCGCGAACCCGAAGACGTGACCGTGTCGGTCGGGGCCGAGATCGGCGAGGTCGGCGGGCACAACAGCACCGTCGACGAGCTGCACGCGTTCATGCAGGGCTATAACGCGACCCTCGCGACGCTGGGCTCCGCCAAGGGGATCAGCAAGATCTCGGTTCAGACCGGCACGTCCCACGGCGGCGTCGTGCTCCCCGACGGCAGCATGGCCGACGTGAAGCTCGATCTCGAGGCGCTGGCGGCCCTGTCCCGCGTCGCACGGGACACGTATCACCTCGCCGGGGCGGTGCAGCATGGCGCCAGCACGCTCCCATCCAACGCGTTCGGCAACTTTCCCCGGATCGAGACGGCGGAAATTCACCTCGCCACCAACTTCCAGAACCTGGTGTTCGACCACCCCCGGCTGCCTGCCGGTCTCCGCAGCGAGGTCAAGGCGTGGCTGGGCGCGAACGGGCAGGGCGAGCGGAAGGCGGGGGACTCCGAGGAGCAGTTCTACTACAAGGCCCGCAAGAAGGCGATCGGCCCGTTCAAGCGGGAATTCTGGAGCCTGCCGGACGAGGTCCGGGGCGCCATCGCGGCCGATCTCGAGAACCTGTTCACGTTTCTCTTTGGCCAACTCAACGTCAACGGCACCGCGGAGCTGGTGCGCCGCACGGTGCAGGCGCCGCTGCAGCATCATTCGGCGCTCAAGCCCGCGCTCGTGGCGGCCGAAGACGACCCCGACGCCGGGGAATAGGAGGCAGCATGCGTCGCACCCAACGCCCGGAAGTGGTCTATGTCGAGCGCGGCGGTGACTCGTCCGCCAAGTGGCTGTTCTGGGGAGCTCTGGTCGGAGCCGGCCTGGCCCTGCTCTATGCGCCGCGAAGCGGCGAGGAAACTCGGCGCTCGCTGCAGCGGCGGCTCTGGAAGCTCCGCGCCATGACGGAGGAGAAGCTCGACGAGCTGAGCCAGCAGTTCAGCGGGCGCAAGGCGCCGCTCCCCGATCTCGCCGACGAAGGCGAGGAGGAGTTGGACGACGAGCCGCTCTCCCGCGCGCCGGCGGGGCGTAGCGCCCCGGCCGGCCCCCGTCAGGAGCTCGAACGCCGCCTTGCCGATGCCCGGGCGCGGCGGCGCTCGGCAGGCTCCGACGTCGACGTCGAGGAGCCGCTCGCCTGAGCGGCCCGGCGCGCCGGGGCTGGTACGTCTCGCCCGGCGGCTTCCTTCTGCGGACGCTCCAGGCCGCCGACGAAAACAACGTTCCATTCCTCGCGAGCGCGCTCACCTTCGACGCGCTGCTCGCCGCGGTACCGTTCCTGCTTCTCCTGCTCGTGGGGCTGACCGCGCTGGCGCAAGCCTTGGCCACCGGTGCCTCGCTTGGGACGGCGCCGGTCGATCCCAACTACCTCTTCCACCGGTTCCTCCCCCAGCACGACACCAGCGCCGGCGCGGACCCCTTCGCCATCATCGAGCGGATCCTCGGCCGCATCACCGAAAAACGGGGCCAGATCTCCCTGTTCGCCGTGCCGGCCTTCGTGTGGTTCAGCACCCGGCTCTTCGCGGGCGTGCGCACCGCGCTGAACGAGATCTACGACGTCTCGGTTCGTCCGTCGCGTCCGCGCCATCCGCTGATCATGTATCTGCGCGGCAAGCTCCGGGATGCGGGGATGGTGCTGGCGACACTCCTCCTGTTCCTGGGCAACACGGCGGTCACGGCCGGACTGGCCTACCTGGAGTCCCGCGGCGCCGAGGTAGCGCCCCACCTCCGCTTCTGGGTGACGTCGCTGGGCCGATTCGTCGGCGAGGGCCTCGCCTTCGGCTTTCAGTTCGTGCTGTTCTACGTCGTGTATCGCTATGCGTCGCTGCGCCGCATCCCCGGCCGGACCGCGGTCATCGCGTCGGCCTTCTCGGCGGTGTTCTTCGAGGTGGCGAAACGGCTCTATGGGTTGTATCTCACCCACATCGCGTCGCTCGAGCGCATCCCGGGCGACGGCCAGGTCGGCGCGGTCGTGCTGTTCGTGCTCTGGGTCTACTACACCGCGATCGTCTTCCTGGTCGGCGGCGTCGTGGCGGAGACCTGGGAGCTCCGGACGATGCAGACGCAGCAGCGCGGCCGGCTGGACTGACGCCTGCCGGTCAGCCTCTCACCCCTCCACGGAGGTCTTTCGTGTCCCGCTCTCTTCCCTTGGTCGCTGCTGCAGCCCTGCTTGCCTCCGCCGTTACGGTCGGCTGCCGCGCCGCCGCGCCCCCTGCGGGCGCCGAGAGCGGCGCTCCCGAGCTCTCGGCCGCGGAGACGGCCCTGGTGCTGGCGACCGATACGCTGTTCGCCGTGGCGACCAACGCCGGTGACGTCGACAAGGTGGCCGGCACCTACGCGGAGGACGGCGTGCTCCTGCCGCCCAACGCCCCGCCCGTCAAGGGCCGACCTGCCATCCGCGAGTTCTGGAATGGGTTCCTCCAGCCATACGCCGTGACCCTCACGTTGGGCACGGACCAGGTCGGGGGGCGGGGAGACCTCGCCTACATCGTGGGGCACTACCACCTCGTCACGACGCCCAAAGCCAAGGGAACCCCGGCCCTGCCGCCCGAGGATGGGAAGTACTCGGAGGTCCTCAAGCGTCAGGCCGACGGGGGCTGGCGCTACGTCGTGGACATGTACAGCCCCAACTCGGCGCCGGCGGCGCCCGCGGCGCCCAAGTAGCCCGGTAGTTCCGCCGCCAAGGTCGACCTGCTATACTTGGGGTGCCTCAGGTCCGAAGGGCGCCGGCGCGTGAACCGCGTCAGGACCTCGCCGGTAGCAGCGCTAAGCGATGCCCGGTGTCGCTTCGGGGAGCCTGGGGCACTTTTCTTTTCCGGACACTGCTGTTCCGGACACTCCTGTCGGGCCGTTCACTGTTCACTGCCGTATGATCGCTCTCGCCCGCCGCTACCGCCCGAAACGCTTCGCCGACTTGCTGGTGCAGGACCACGTGACCGGGGTTCTGCGCGCCGCGGTAGCGTCGAACCGCGTCGGCCACGGCTACCTCCTCACGGGTCCGCGTGGTGTCGGCAAGACCACCGCGGCTCGGATCCTCGCCATGGCGCTCAACTGCCCGAATCGCGAGCCCTCGGGCGAGCCCTGCGGCGAGTGCGACGAGTGCCTCCGCGTCTGGAACGGCTCGGCCAACCTGGACGTGATCGAGATCGACGCCGCCAGCAATCGCGGCGTGGACGACGCCCGGGATCTGCGCGAGCGGGCGATGTACGCCGCGTCCCAGGAGGGCCGCTACAAGGTCTACATCGTGGACGAGGCTCACATGCTCACCCGCGAGGCGTGGAACGCGCTCCTCAAGATCCTGGAGGAGCCGCCGCCGCGGGTCGTGTTCGTCTTCGCCACGACCGAACCCCAGAAGATCGGCTCCACCGCTGCCCCCGTGCTGTCCCGCCTCCAGCGCTTCGATTTCCGGCGCATCGGCCCCGCCGCGATCCGGGCCCGGCTCCGGGAGGTTCTCACCCGGGAGGGCATCCAGGCCGACGACGATGCTCTGACGCTGATCGCGCGGCACGCCGACGGCGGCATGCGGGACGCGCTCTCGATGCTGGACCAGTGCCTCAGCTTCGGCGACGGCGCCGTCACGGCCGTCCGAGTGCGCGAGATCCTCGGGCTGGCCGGAGACGAGCGCTACGCCGAAGTGCTGGCGCTGGTGGCGGAGCGGCGGCCGGCCGCGGTCTTCCCGCTGGTGGAGCAGCTCATGGACGCGGGCGCCGATCTGGCCGAGTTCATGGGCGGGGTGGGGGAGATGCTCCGTGCGCTGCTCATGGTCCAGCTCGGCGCCGAGCCGGAGGACCTGACCGAGGCGATGCGGGAGACCCTCAACCGCTACCGCGATCAGTTCACCGCCGGCGACGTGCTGCGCATGCTCAAGCTGCTGGCCGATAACGAGACGGCGGTGCGCCGGAGCGGCAATCCGCGCCTGGTGGTCGAGACCCTGCTGCTCCGCTGGGCAATGCTCGACCGGATCGTGGATCTCGCGCAGGTCATCCAGGGAGGTCCGACTGGTGGGTCTGGAGGCGCCGCGGAGCCACGTCGGGCTGCGACGCCGTCACGCGCTGCATCGAGGCAACCCGCGCCGCGGGCCAACGCACCCCCGCCGGACGCCGCAGCGCCACCGACGGCAACGCCGGTGCCGGCCCCGCCGGCCGCGGAGTTCTCCGTGGCTGCGCTCCGGTCCGTCTGGCCCGCGGTTGTGGCCGCCGTGCGCGAGCGACGCCCATTCCTGGGCGAGGCGATCGCCACCGCGGAGCCCGCCGAAGCCGCGCCGCCCTGGCTCACCGTCAGGATCGCGCAATCCGGCGGTCTCTTCGTGCAGCCACTGCAGGAGCAAGCCGCCGTGGTCGAGGAGGTCCTCAGCCGCGTCGTGGGGCAGCCGCTGCGGCTCCGCGTGACGTCGGGACCGCCGGCAGAGGCAGGCGCGCCGGCCCCGCCGCGGCGCATGTCGGATGCCTCTATCCGGGCGGATCGCCTGAGCCTGATCCGGGCCAAGGACCCGACGCTGGATACGGCCGCGGACGCGTTAGATTTGGAGATCGTCGAGTAGCTGCTTCCTTGCGGCTAGTTTCTTGCACGTCTAGCTTGGCCTCTATGGCGGGTGTACCCGAGAGCATGGCCGACCTTCAACAGCTCTTTCAACTGAGCCAGCAGGTGCAGGGCCGGCTGCAGCAGCTGCAGTCCGAGCTGGCCGGCCGCACCATCGAAACGACGTCTGGCGGAGGCCTCGTCCGGGTCACGGCTGACGGCCGCGGAACGATCCGCGGCATCACGATCGACCCTGCCGCTTTCGCGGAGCGTGACGCGGAGCTGCTCGGCGATCTCGTGCTGGCGGCGGTCGCGGAGGCGCAGCGGCGCGCCGCCGACCTGCTGCAGGCCGAGATGCGGAAAGTGCAGCCGTTCCCTTTCCCCTCGCTCTGACGGTGGGCGCCATCGACCAGTTGATCACCGAGCTCGCGAAGCTGCCCGGGATCGGCCGCAAGACGGCGCAACGCCTCACCTATCATCTGCTGCAGCACTCTCCCGAGCAGGCCGAGCGGCTCGCCGCGGCGCTGGCGTGCGTGGCCGAGCGGGTTCGGCCGTGCGAGCAATGCGGCAACCCGACCGAGGAGCAGCCGTGCGCCATCTGCGTGGATCCCCGTCGTGACGCCGCGCTGCTCTGCGTGGTCGAGGAGGCCTCGGCCGTGAGCGTGGTCGAGCGGGCGACGGAGTTCCGCGGCCGGTACCATGTCCTGGGCGGCCGGCTCTCCCCGCTGGACGGGGTGGGACCGGAGGCCCTGCGGCTGGATCGCCTGGTCGAGCGGGTGCGGAGTGGCGCGGTACGAGAGGTAATTCTCGCGACCAATCCCTCGATGGAAGGGGAAGTCACGGCCACGTATATCCAGCAGCTGCTGTCCGGGCTGGGTCCCCGCGTCACCCGGCTCGCGCGCGGTCTCCCGATGGGGGGCGATCTGGAGTACGTGGACGGCGTCACGCTGGCGCACGCGTTGAGCGCGCGGCAGGAGGTGTCCTGATGCGCAGCCGCACCGCGGTCTTCGCCGGCGGGGCCCTGGCCGGGGTGGTGGCCGGCTGGCTCCTCGCCCAGTATCGCTTCACCCGTCACCGTCAGGACCTGTTCAGCGACCAGCCGCTCCGGCGCCTCGGCGCGCTCGGCTTCCTCGCGGGGCAGCAGGGCGTGGAGACGGTCAGACTGCTCCGGGACTACCTCGCCTGGGAGACCCAGCCGGTGCTCCGCCGCCGGGCCGAGACCCTCGTTCGCCGGATGGAGACAGCCCTCGGATGAGGGGGCGGCCGTGAGCGGCGGCGCCTCCAGCTGGTCGTTCCGGGAGGAGGACGCGCAGCGCCTCCAGGCGATTCTCACGCGCTTCCTGCGGGACGCGAGCGCGCGCACCGCGTTGATCGTCGACCGGACCGGGCAGCTCGTCGCCACGGTCGGCGAAGTCCCGGTGTTCGATCCGACCGCTTTCGCCTCTCTCACCGCCGCGGACTTCAGCGCCAACGACCAGCTCGCCCGCATGCTGGGCGAGCCCGAGTTCGGTGCGCTGTTCCACCAGGGCGAACGGGAGTCGATGTACCTGGCTGACATCGCCCGGCGGGTGATCCTGGTCGTGCTGTTCGACAACCGGACCACGCTCGGGCTGGTCAAGCTGCGGGTGAAGCACGCGGTCGGCGAGCTGAACCAGCTGTTCACCGCGATGTTCGACCGTGAGGGCGCGGCGAGCCGAGGGCCCGCGATGGAATCGGAGTTTTTGGGGGAGGCCGAGGACGAGATCGACAAGCTCTTCGGGGCCTGAGGGGGACGCCGCCGCATGTCGATGATCAACTATGCCTCGCGCGAGATCAACTGCAAGCTGGTCTATTACGGCCCGGGGCTGGGCGGGAAGACCACGAATCTCGAGCATGTCTACCACAAGGTCGCACCGGCGTCCCGGGGCAAGATGATCTCCCTCGCGACCGAAACCGAGCGGACCCTGTTCTTCGACTTTCTCCCGGTGGATCTCGGCTCGGTGCGCGGCTTCAAGGTCAAGTTTCATCTCTACACCGTCCCCGGCCAGGTCTACTACAACGCTTCCCGCAAGCTGATCCTCAAGGGTGTGGACGGGGTCGTGTTCGTGGCCGACAGCCAGATCGACCGGATGGACGCGAACATCGAGGCCATGCAGAACCTCTATGAGAACATGACCCAGTACGGGTACGACATGACCCGGGTGCCGTTCGCGGTCCAGTACAACAAGCGTGACCTGCCCAACGCGGCGCCCATCGCCGAGCTCCAGGGGGCGCTCAATCCGGGCTGGCCGGTGTCGGATGCCTCGCGCCAGCGCCTCACCCCCGATCCGCACCACGAGGGCGAATATCTGGTGTACCAGCAGGATGGTCAGTGGATCGAGCGGGCACCGTACTTCGAGGCCGTGGCCCTGACGGGTGATGGCGTCTTCGACACGCTCCGGGCGATCAGCAAGACTGTCGTCAAGTCGCTGGGCTAGCGGGGCGGGCATGGGGACGTTGCCCAACATCATCACGATCGTCCGGATCTGCTTCACCCCGGTCATCGCCCTCCTGCCGTTCATCGAAGGCTATTGGCCCAAGCTCATCTGCTTCGTGATCTTCGTCGCCGCCGCGGTGAGCGACGTCTTCGACGGCCGCCTCGCCCGCCGCCGGAAGCAGGTCACCGATCTCGGCATCCTCCTCGACCCGATCGCCGACAAGCTGCTGCTCTTCTCCACCCTGATCCCGATCTACTGGATCTCGAGGCAGCGGCACGATCTCTACGACATCCCGCTCTGGGGCAGCATTCCGCTTTGGGTCTGCCTGTTGCTCATCGGCCGGGAGCTGGCGATGACCGGATTCCGCTGGTGGGCCAAGCGCCGAGGCGTCGTCATCCAGGCCGGCGGGGCGGGGAAGCTCAAGACCGTCCTTCAGAACGTCTTCATTGGCGCCACGATCGCGTGGTTCGCCTTCCGCGACGCCCGCAAACCGCTCGGCTGGGAGCACAACCGCATCGCGGAGTACTGGAACGAGTTCCACGGCAGCTTCGTCGCGGTCACCTTGGCCGTCGCCGCGGCGCTCACGGTGTACTCGTTCGCGGTGTACATCTATCGGCATCGAAGGTTGTTCCGGAGCCAGTAGCGGTTCATCCCATGCACCTCGAACTGGTCACTATCGGCACCGAGCTGCTGCTCGGGTTCACCCTCGACTCGAACGGGACCGACATCGCCCGGGCGCTCGGGGCGCACGGCGTGCGCGTCGTGCGACGGACCTCGGTGGGCGACCGCGCGGCCGACATCGCCGACGCGGTGGCCCAGGCACTCGAGCGCACCGGCGCCGTCATCACGACCGGCGGCCTGGGCCCCACGCGCGACGACATCACCAAGCGGGCCGTCGCCGAGCTGTTCGGGGCACCGCTCGTGTTCGACGAGGCGGTCTGGCAGACCGTCGTGGCCCGGTTCGCGAAGTTGGGCCGCGTGCCCGGCGAGAGTAATCGGGGGCAGGCCGAGATTCCCCGGGGCGCGGTGGTGCTGCCCAACCGGTGGGGCACCGCACCCGGCATCTGGCTGGAGGGCGCGCGGGGTCTGGTCGTGATGCTGCCGGGCGTACCGTACGAGATGCGGAACCTGCTCCGGGAGGAGGTCGTCCCCCGCCTCGCCGCCCGGGCGGAAGGGAGCGTCGTGCGCTCCCTCGTCGTGCGCACGACCGGGATCCCCGAATCCACGCTCGCCGAGCGGTTGGGGGAGATCGAGTCGGCCATCGCCCCGCTTACGCTGGCGTATCTGCCGGGTGAAGAGGGGGTGGATCTGCGGGTGACGGCGTGGGACGTGGCGCCCGCGGAAGCCGATGCGCGCCTCCGGGCCGCGGTCGATCTCCTGCGCTCGCGCGCCGGCGATCGGGTGTACGGCGAGGGCGACGCGGATCTGGCAGCGGTGGTCCTCGAGGCCGCCCGGGCCCGTGGAGTACGGATTGCGGTCGCCGAGTCGTGCACCGGTGGACTCGTCGCCAAGCGGCTCACCGATACACCCGGCAGCTCCGACGTCGTGGTCGGCGGCGTGGTCGCCTACGACGACGCGGTGAAGACCGCCCTCCTCGACGTGCCGCCCGCCCTCATCGGGAGCCACGGGGCCGTCAGTGAAGAGGTGGTGCGGGCCATGGCCAGCGGCGCGGTCCGGCGCTTCGGCGTGGGGCTCGCGGCCGCGGTCACCGGGATCGCGGGACCGTCGGGCGGCAGTCCGGAGAAGCCGGTCGGGACGGTCTGGCTCGGCACGGCACTGGGGTCGGACGTAGAGGCGACACGGGTGCAGCTTCCCGGGCCCAGGGACAATATTCGCGCGCGCGCGGCCCAGGCAGCTCTCTTCCTGCTCCTCAGGCGCCTTCAGCCCGCCTGACGCCGGGGAGCGCGCGGCAATCGCGACGTACAATCGCGGGACAAAATCGGGGTGTTATCTTACCGCTACCATTTGGCGGGAGAAGTGTCCAAGTGTCCGACAACGAGCGATTTACAGGCGCGCAAGGAGATCCGGTCGCGCCCCGACCGTCCGGGTCACCGGGTCCGGCGGGCGTCGCCGGCGTACCGGCGGAGCCCGAGTCCGAAGCGATCCGCCGGCTGGAAGGCGAGGTCGCCGAGCTGCGCGACCGCCACCTCCGGCTCGCCGCGGAATTCGACAACTATCGCAAGCGGGTGGCGCGGGAGCGGGTGGAGTTGGCGGACCGGGCGCAGGCCGCGTTCGTGATCCGGCTACTCGACGTGCTCGACGATCTCGACCGCGTGGTCGACGACTCGCGCGACACGCCGCTCGACACGCTCCGGGAGGCGCTCGTGCTGGTGGATCGGAAGCTGAGCAAGGAGCTCGAGGCCGCCGGGGTCGAGCGGATCGACCCCGCGGGCGCTGCCTTCGATCCGAGTGAGCACGAGGCCGTGTCCACCGTGCCCGCCCCCGACGCTGCAAGGGATCACACGGTGAGCAAGACGTTCCAGGCCGGCTACCGCTTCAAGGGGCAGCTGGTGCGCCCGGCGCGCGTGCAGGTCTACTCCACCCAGGGTGCGGGCTGACGTGGCTGCGAAAGACTTCTATCAGGTTCTCGGGGTTCCGGACTCCGCCAGCCAGGCCGACATCAAGAAGGCCTATCGCCGGCTCGCGAAGCAGCACCACCCGGACGCGAATCCCAACAATGCGCAGGCGGCGGAGCGGTTCAAGGAGATCTCCGAGGCGCACTCCGTGTTGTCCGACGCGGAGAAGCGGAAGCAGTACGACCAGATGCGCAAGCTCGGCGCGTTCGACGGCTTCGCCCGCCGGCCGGCCGGTGCGGGCGCGGGTCCGTCGCGCGGTGCGCCCGGTGGGGGATTCGCCGGCGGCTTTTCGACCGACGACGCGGACCTCGGCGACCTGGGCGGGTTCGGGCTGGGAGACATCTTCTCGTCCATCTTCGGGCGCGGACGGCACGAGGAGCGGGGCGAGAGCCTCGAGACCGTGGTCGAGGTGCCGTTCCGGGTGGCGATGCTGGGCGGGAAGCTGCCGGTCACGCTCCCGGTCACCGAGACCTGTCCCACCTGTCACGGCAACGGGGGCGCGCCCGGGGCGACGTTCTCGACCTGCCCGGAGTGCAACGGCCGCGGGACGATCTCGTTCGGCCAGGGCGGCTTCGCGGTCACACGACCGTGTCCCCAGTGTCGCGGCCGAGGCAAGATCCCGTCGGTCCCGTGCCCGACCTGCCACGGGGTCGGCGAGGTGCGCACCGAGCGACGGGTGATGATCACCGTGCCGCCGGGGACGGAATCCGGCACCAAGGTGCGGCTCAAGGGCCAGGGCCTGGCCGGCCAGTCCGGCGAGCCCGCCGGCGACCTCATCGTCACCTTTCAGGTCCAACCCGACCGGTTCTTCCGCCGGGACGGACTCGACATCGTCTGCGAGGTGCCGATCAACCTGGCTCAGGCCCTGCTCGGCTCTCGGATCCGGGTCCGGACCCTCGACGGCAAGAAGGTGGTGCTCAAGATCCCGCCCGGTACCCAGTCGGGGCGCAAGTTCCGGATCAAGGGTCTGGGCATCGAGCGGAACGGCCGCCGCGGCGACCAGCTCGTCGAGGTGTACGTCAAGCTGCCGGAGCACCTGACGGCTGAAGAGCAGGAACTGGTGAAGAAGCTGGCCGAGCTGGAGGGGATGACCTACTAGCCCCGCACCGCCTCTGCCAGGATGCGGTGGGTGCCGCGCTCGGTGTCCGGACTCGAGGGGCTTCGCTGGGAGTAAGTGCCGTCCGCGCTTAGGTCCCACGCCTGCCGGTTGTCGCTCCACATCAGCTCGAGCAAGGTGCGGATCGTCTGGCGGTGGGCCGGATTCCCGATCGGGAGGACGGCCTCCACCCGGCGATCCAGATTGCGCGGCATCCAGTCAGCCGAGCCGATGTAGACCTCCTCCTGCCCGCCGTTCAGGAAGTAGAAGGCCCGCGAGTGCTCCAGGAAGCGTCCGATGATGCTGATCACCCGGATGCTCTCGCTCACGCCCGGAAGCCCGGGACGGAGGCAGCAGATTCCGCGGACGATCAGGTCGATCGGGACCCCGGCGCGAGAGGCTTCGTACAGGGCCGCGATGATGTCCGGATGCACCAGCGCGTTCATCTTCGCGAAGATCCGCGCCGGACGCCCCGCCTCCTGGTGCCGGATCTCCCGCCGGATCATTTCGATGAACCGCTCCCGCATCCCCCGCGGCGCCACGATGAGTTTCCGGTAGCCCGCCGGCTGGCCGAATCCGGTCAGCACGTTGAACAGATCGGTGAGGTCCGCGCCCAGCTCCGGGTCGTCCGAGAGCAAGCCGAAATCGGTGTAGAGGCGGGCGGTTTTCGGGTTGTAGTTCCCGGTCCCGATGTGCACGTAGCGGCGCATCGAGTCCCCCTCGCGCCGCACCACCAGCATCACCTTGGCGTGGGTCTTGAGGCCGGCGACGCCGTAGCTCACATGGACCCCGACGTCCTCCAGCCGCTGCGCCCAGATGATGTTGTTCTCTTCGTCGAACCGCGCCTGCAGCTCGATCAGCACCGCCACCTGCTTGCCCCGCTCGGCGGCATGCGCGAGCGTCCGCGCGATGCTCGAATCGCCGCCCGTGCGGTAGAGCGTCAGCTTGATCGCGACGACGTCGGGGTCGTCGGCCGCGGTCTGGATGAAGCGCTCCACCGACGTCGCGAAGCTGTCGTACGGGTGATGGAGCAGGACGTCGCCTTCCTTGATCACGTCGAAGATGTTCCGGTTCCCGGCGAGCCGGGGCTGTGTGCCGGGGTGGAATGCCGGATCGTGGAGGGCCTGGAGGTCGAGCGTCGCGAGGCTCAGGAGATCCGCGGTGTCGAGCAGTCCGCTCACCTCGTAGACGTCGTCCGCCGTGAGGGGCTGCGCCGGCTGCTCCTGCTCCTCGGTGAACTCGGCCAGCAACAGCTGGCGGAGCGAGGGCGGCATGAGCGCGTCCACCTCGATCCGCACCACCTCGGCGAAGCGGCGGTTCCGGACCTCCTCCTGGATCAGGCTCAGCAGATCTTCGCCCTCATCGTTGTCCGCGATCTGGAGGTCGGTGTTACGGGTGATCCGGAACGGATACCACCCCAGGATCTCCACGCCGGGGAAGAGCATCTCCAGATTGGCGCCGATCACCTGCTCCAGCGGTACGAACCGGTTGGGCGAGGTGAGCGGGACCCAGCGCGGCAGGATTTTCGGCACCTTGACGCGGGCGAAGCGCTCGTCGCCGTCGGCACCGCGGAGGACGACCGCGAGCGACAGGCTCAGGTTCGAGATGTACGGGAAAGGATGGCCGGGGTCGACGGCGAGCGGGGTGAGCACGGGGAAGACGTTCGCCTGGAAGTAGCGGTCGAGCTGCTCCCGGTCCGCCCGTGGGAGGCCCCCCACCCGGAGTTGGAGCTCCACACCCTGGTCGGCAAGGGCCGGGATGACCTCCTGCATCAGGGCCTGGTCGTGCCGGCGACACAGCTCCCGCACTGTCGCGGAGATGGCCCGGAGCTGGTCCTCCGGGGTCATGCCGTCCGCCGTGCGCTCCACGATCCCGGCCGCGAGCTGCTGCTTCAGGCCGGCGACCCGCACCTGGAAGAACTCGTCGAGATTGCTGCTGAAGATGCCGAGGAACTTGAGCCGCTCGAGCAACGGGGTACGCTGGTCGAGCGCCTCGTGGAGCACGCGGCGGTTGAACTCGAGCCAGCTCAGCTCACGGTTGAGGTAGAGCGACGGGTGCCGAAGATCGATCGGCGCCGCGTCGCCCGCCACGGGTGGGAGTGGGGAGACCTGGGTCACCGCCTGAATGTACGCGACCGGACCCCGGCCCGGAACTCGGCGTGTAACGACAGTGTAACGATTTGGGGGACTGCTACTTACGCCGTGTCACTTCCAGCGGCCTCGCGCCCCCGGACCCGGCTCAGGCATCGGCGACACGCCCCACGGACAGGGTGAGCACCGTGCTCACGATGCCGATCACGAGTCCGCCGAGTAGCGCCGTCAGGAACCCGTCCACGTGGAATCCGAGCGCGAACTTGTCGGACAGCCAGGAGGTGAGCCAGAGCATCAGCGCGTTGATCACGAGCAGGAAGAGGCCCAGCGTGACCACGATCAGGGGGCAGCTGAGCAGGGTCAGGATCGGCCGGGCCACCGCGTTCACCAGCCCGAACACCAGGGCCACCAGGAGCAGTTGCCCGATCCCGCCCGTGAAGTGCATGCCGGGGATCAGCTTTACCGCGGCGAACAGCGCGGCGGCGTTCACGATCAGGCGAACCAGGAGGTGGCGCATGCGTACGCTCGGTGAAGGGGGCGTGGGTAGAGTGCGGCCCCGGGCTCGGGGCGTCAACCTCTCAGGCGATGACGCCGCCGCCCAGCACCCGCTCGCCCGGACCGTAAAGAACGCCCGACTGGCCCGGCGCGATGGCCCGTACCGGCTCCGCCAGCGCGAGCTCGAGTGCAGGACCACTCGCGATGACTTCGGCCGCCACCGCGGGTGCGCGGTACCGGAGCTGCACCGCACAGACATCGCCCGGGGCGAGCGGGCCGGCGAGCCAGTTGAGCTCCTCCAGCCGCACGCGATGCCCGGACAGCTCCGCGGCGTTGCCCACGACGACTTCCCGGGTATCGGGGCGGAGCGCGATGACGTATCGGGCCTCGGCCGCGCCGCCCGGCAGTCCCCTCCGCTGGCCCACCGTGTAGCGGGCGAAGCCACGGTGCTCGCCGATCACCTCGCCGGCGGCGGTGACGAACGCACCCGGAGCGAGCGCCGGCGCGTCCGCGGGCAGGTGCCGCTCCAGCACGGCGGCGTAATCGTCGTCCGGTACGAAGCAGATCTCGACCGACTCTTCCTTGTCCGCCGTCACCAGGCCCAGTCGCCGGGCGTACGCCCGGGTCGCGGTCTTGGTGAGCTCCCCCACCGGGGTCAGCATTCGCCCCACCACGCTCCGGTCGATCCCCCAGAGGAAGTAGCTCTGGTCCTTGCGCCGATCGGTCCCCCGGTAGAGCGCGCCGTCGCGGGCCACGGCATAGTGGCCGGTCGCGATCGCGTCGCAGCCGAGCGCGTCGGCGTGCGCGAGCAGGTCGCGGAACTTGGTGAACGAGTTGCAGCGGACGCAGGGGATGGGCGTCCGGCCACGGCTGTACTCGTCCACGAAGTTCTGAATGACGTGCAGGCTGAACCGGTCCTCGAGGTTGAGGACGTAGTGGGGGATGCCGAGCGTGTGGGCGACACTGCGGGCGTCCTCGATCGAGTCGAGCGAGCAACAGGGGCGGTCCGGCACGGAGTCGCCGTAGCAGAAGAGCTTCATGGTGGCACCCACCACGTCGTACCCCTGCTCGACGAGCCGCGCCGCAGCCACGGAGCTGTCCACGCCGCCCGACATGGCGACCAGGACCCGCTCAGGCACGGGCGAGGACTCCGGCCAGCGACCGCACCTTCGTGACGACGCGAGGAAAGACCTCGGCCACCCGGTCCAGCTCGTCGGCCGTCGTCTCGCGGCCCAGGCTGAACCGGAGCGCGCCGACCGCGAGGGCGCGGGGGATGCCCATCGCCACCAGCACGTGCGAGGGCTCGACCGCCCCGGTGTTGCACGCGGATCCGCTCGACGCGCTGACGCCGGCGAGGTCGAGATGCATCAGGAGCGCCTCGGAGTCGGCGCCGGGCACGCAGAGGTTGAGGACATGGGACGCGCGCTCCGACCCGCCGGCGACCACCACGACATCGGGCACTGCCGCGACGAGTCGCTCACGCAGGCGCTCGCGCAGGCCGGCAAGCCGACAGGCGTGCTCCGGCTGTTCGGCGGCGGCCAACTCGGCGGCCCTGCCGAAGCCGACCGCGCCGGCGATGTTCTCCGTGCCCGGCCGAAGCCCGCCCTGCTGGCTGCCGCCCTGGATCAGGGGCTCGATGGCGCGCCGGTCGCGCACGATCAAGGCGCCGGTGCCCTTCGGCCCGCCGATCTTGTGGGCCGACAGGGTCAGCAGGTCACAGGGCAGCTCGGAGAAGCGGATCGGGAGATTGCCGAGGGCTTGCACCCCGTCGGTGTGGAAGAGCACGCCGGCCTCGCGGCAACAGCGGCCGATGTCGGCGACCGGCTGGATGACGCCGGTCTCGTTGTTCACCCACATCACCGACAGGACGGCCGGCCGGCGCGCCAGCGCGTCATCCACGGCCTCGAGGTCCACAACGCCGCTCGCGCCCACGGGTAGCACCTCCTCGGCTCCGCCGAGATGGCGCACCATGTGCGCCGCTCCGAGCACCGCCTTGTGCTCGATGGCGGAGACGGCGACCCGCAGGGCCGCCCCGCGGGCGCGGGCCGCGAGCGCCGTGCCGACCACCGCCAGGTTGTCCGCCTCGGTTCCGCCCGAGGTGAAGCAGACCTGCGCGGGCTCGGCGTCCACCGCCCGCGCCACCTGGCGGCGTGCCTGCTCCAGGCCGGCGCGTGCGGCGCGTCCGAAGCGGTGGGCGCTCGACGGGTTGCCGAACGTGCCCCCGAAAAAGGGCAGCATCGCCTCCCGGACCTCGGTGCGGACCGGGGTCGTGGCGGCGTAGTCGAGATATACGGGCTCCATGGGGGGGAAAGATAGCACTTGGCAGGACGATGGGCGCGGCGTCGCCCGCCGGTCACATGCTCTGTACTTCCAGCTTCACGACGTCGTCGATCAGGAGCGTTTCGTGGGTAAAGAAGGGCTCACCGTAGCGCCGGCGGATGAGCGAGCCGTAGTGGGAGTTCTGGGTCTCGACCAGCGCGTACAGGTCCTGGCCCGTGGGGAAGATCTCCCCGGCGGCCTTGGCTCCGTCGAACTGGCTGGCGTAGCAGCGGATCGCGGCAAGCTTGCGGGGGAACTGGTCGCTGATGTCCACCACGAAGGAGGGCTTGATCGGATCCTCGCGGTAGGCCAGCGCGTAGAGGACCTTGTGCGGGCGGTGCGCCGCGCCGGCGGCGGCGTAGCGGGCGAGACCGGACAGGTAGCAGGCGTCCCGGCCCAGCTCCGACGCGACCCGGTGATCGGGGTGCCGGCCGACGGCGTAGGGGAGGATCACGACCCGGGGGGCGAAATGGCGAATGTGCTCGACCACCAACCGCCGCTCGGCCTCTCCGTTATGCAGGTGGGCGTCGGGCAGGCCGGCGTTGCGCCGCTCCGTCACACCGAGAATCGTCGCGGCTTCCTCCGCCTCGCGCCCGCGCAACCCGGCGCTGCCGTGGGTGCCGCTCTCTCCGGCCGTGAGGTCCAGGATCCCGGTGCGATACCCCGCCTCCACCGCGCGCAGCAGCGTGCCGGCGCACGTGAGCTCCACATCGTCCCGGTGGGCCGCGATGGCGAGGATGTCGACGGGCATGAGGAGTAAGAAGTAAGAAGCGAGAAGGGGAGAAGGCAACCGCCCCCCTTCTCACTTCCGCGCGCGTCACGAAGTCGCGGGCCGCCGCCGCCGCCGGACGCCCCACACCGCCGTGCCTCCCGCCAGCACCAGCGGCACCAGCACGCCCAGGGAGGCGATGAAGCCGGCCAGGAGCTCCACGAAGTTGCGCCAGGCGTGCTCGAAGGCCCGCACCAGGACGTTCGATCCGGGGTCGCCCACGACGGGCAGCGGCTCGTGGATGGCGATCGACAGCGTGCTCAACGCGGTGCGGCTCTTGAGATACCGAAGCCGGCCCTCGTAGCGCTCGATCTCCTCCCGCACCCGCGCCAGCTCGCGCTCCACGGCCAGCACGTCCTGGAGCCGCCCGGTCCTGGTCGCCAGAAGGTCGATGAGGCGGCTTTCGAGCCGGCGGGAATTCTCTACCCGCGCGCTCACGTCCACGAACTCCTCGCCCACGTCCTCCGCGGTCACGTTCACGGACTCGACCTTGCCGAGCGGCTGGAGCCCGGCGACCAGGTCGTCGAACCGGCCGGCCGGGACCTTCACTTCCAGCGTTGCCTGGCGATACTGCGCGGTCCCGGCCTGCACGTCGGTGTTCGCGACGTAGCCACCGACCCGCCCGGCCAGCGCTCGGACGCTGGCGAGGGCGGGCTCCAGCGAGTCGATCCGGATGCTCGCCGTCCCGGTACGGATGATCATCACGGTAGGATCGTCGATCCCGCCGAGCGAGAGGGAATGGTCGGAAAACTGTGCCGTCGGGGTGACCTCGCCGGCCAGGGCGTCGCGTGCCGCCTGCCCAAACGCTTCGGGGCGCATGCGGATTGCGGAATTGGTTGCGGCGGCCTTCGAGACGGGAGCCGCGGCCGGCCGGCCGAGCTCCTTCAGCTCTGCGGGTACCGGATGTCGATTGCAGGCGATAGCGGCCAACGGGATCGAAAGCCAGAACGCCAGCGGGGTACGCATGAGTCCCTCCTTGGGGTCCCGGGAGATGCGGGACCCCTGGGGACTTGCACGCGGACCGTCACTCGTGCCGGAGCGCCTCCACCGGATCCATCCGCGCGGCCCGGTTGGCGGGGTAGAGGCCGAAGATCAGCCCGATCGCGATGCTCACGCCGGCCGCGAGCGCGGCGCTCCACAACGGGACGTCCGACTGGAGATTGAGCGCCAGCTTGAGCAGCTCGCCTGCGCCCAGCCCCATGACGATGCCGACGGCGCCGCCGATCGACGTGAGCGTCGCCGCTTCCACCAGGAACTGCCACAGGATCTCCCGGCGCGTGGCGCCGAGCGCCTTTCTGAGGCCGATTTCGCGGGTGCGATCCGTCACCGACACCATCATGATCGCCATCACGCCGATCCCGCCCACGAGCAGCGCGACGCTCGAGAGCGCCACCATCGCCACGAAGAAATAGGAGGTGAAGTTGCTGACGACGGCCAGAATCTGGTCCTGGGTGATCAGATCGAAGGTGTCCGGCATCCCCGGGCGGAGGTTGCGGACTCGGCGGAGCGCCGCGGTTACCAGATCCTTGGCCTGATCCACGGTGACGCCGAGGCGGGGCTTGGCCGCGATGAAGAGGCCGTTGGTGTTGTCGTAGCGGTAGTTCTGGTGGACGAACTCGAACGGCAGCACCCCGGCGGTCTCCTGGCCCGGCGGCTCGAAAATGTTGCCCGGCTTCTGCCAGATGCCGATGACCCGGACCGACTTGGCGCCGATCCGCACGAAGCGCCCGAGCGGCTCCACCTGACCGAACAGCCGCTCGGCCACGCCGTTTTCCAGCACGACGACCGGATCGCCCGCGAGCTCCGCCCGGCTGAACAGGCGGCCGCGGAGCAGGGTGCCGCCCTGGATGTCCATGAAGCCGTTGTCGGCGCCGAAGACGGTCACGGTCTGCGTCCGCTCGCCCTGGTATTCGACCCGCTGGAAGAGCTGCACCCAGAGACCGGCGTAAGCGACATCCGGCACCCGGGCGATGGCCTCGACATCGGTGGTCTCGAGCACCGGCCGGATCCGGACCTCGTAGGGCAGCCGGTCGGGGTTGAGCGGTGTCTGCGAGAAGAAGCGCATGACGTAGAAGGCGGTCGGCCCGGCCGTGTCGATCGCATTGAAGATCTGGGTGCGGATGCCCTGGACCATGGACGCGATCGCCATCACCGTCGTCACGCCGATGACGACGCCCAGGATCGTCAGCGCCGACCGGAGCTTGTTCGACCGGAGCGCTTCGAGGGCGATCCCGACGCCCTCGTCGAGGTTGCGGAGCGGCATCCGCCTATTCCACGCGCAGCGCGCTGATTGGATCGAGGCGCGCGGCCCGGCTCGCCGGATACACGCCGAAGAGGATCCCGGTTCCCGCGCCGAGGGCGAGCGCGACACCGACCGACCAGGCCGTGATCCGGGCGGGCAGGGGGGTGAACTGGGCCACCAGCGACGCGAGCAGCCAGCCGCCCAGGATGCCGAGCACGCCACCCAGCCCCGAGAGGATGACGGACTCGACGAGGAACTGGCGGCGGATGTCGCGTCGGCGGGCGCCGAGCGACTTCCTGAGCCCGATCTCCCGGGTGCGCTCGGTCACGCTCATGAGCATGATGTTCATGATCACGATCCCGCCGACGACGATGCCGATGCCGACCACGGCGGGGATGGCGGTGAACAGCACCCGGGTCAGGCTTTTCCAGAACGCCACCAGCGCGTCGGCCTTGTCGACCGTGAAGTCGTTGTCCTCCCCCGGCCGCAGGCGATGGGCGACCCGCATGGCTTCTTCCGTCCGCGCCATCGCTCCGTCCAGCTCGTCCGCGGTCGCCATCTTGACCGAGACCACGGTCGTCTTCCGCCGGCCGTACATCGACTCGAACGTAGTGAAGGGGATCAGCACGAAGCCGTCGAACGACTGGCCCAGCACCCGCCCCTTCTTGGCGATCACGCCCTTCACCGTGAGCTCGTACCCGGCCACCCGGACGCTCTTTCCTACGGCCGCGGCCGGCTCGTCGAACAGCTCGCGCGCGATGTCCCAGCCGAGCGCCACCGCGTAGCGGCGCTCCTGGACATCGGTGTCGGTGAGCGGCATCCCGTAGGCGAACCGGTAATCCTGGACGATCTGATAGGGCGCGGTCACCCCGAAGACCAGCACGTTGGCGACCGTACGGTTCCCCGTTTGTACGTCGCTCACCGGCGTGGGCCACCCGGATTGGAGCGCGACGGCCTGCGCGTCAGGCAGCGCCCGGGTTACGACCTCGGCGTCCGCCCGGGTGACGAGGGGCCGCTTCGCGATCGTCTTGAGGTCCTCGTCGCTCAAGAGACCGACCGAGATCGGGTTCCGGCGGAGCTGAAAAGCGTTGGTGCCGATCATCGCGCCGGTGAGGTTCTCCCGCACGTACGCGTTCATGCCCTGGATGATCGCGACGACCACTACCAGGAACCCCACGGAGACGATGATGCCGAGCAGGGTGAAGAAGGAGCGAAGCTTCGCACCGAGAATGGACTGGAGCGCGAGGCGGAGGGCTTCGGAGAGGGGCATGGCACAACGTAAACAGTGAAGAGCGAACAGTGAACCGTTCACCGCTTCTTATTCGTACCTCAGTGCCTCCACCGGGTCCAGGCGTGACGCCTTGCTGGCCGGGTAGAGCCCGAACAGGATGCCGGTGAGGATCGAGGCGAAGACCGCGGCCACGACCGACGCGACGGGCACGGTGGCAGGGACCGGGCTGAAGGAGCGCACCGCCCATGCCGTCAGGGCGCCCAGCGCCATGCCGATGAGACAGCCCACGAGCGTGAGTGTCGCGGCCTCGACCAGGAACTGGAACATGATCTCCCGCCGAGTCGCGCCCAACGCTTTGCGGACGCCGATCTCCCGGGTGCGCTCGGTCACCGAGATCATCATGATGGCTACGACGCCGACGCCGCCCACCATCAGTCCCACGCTCGACAGTGCGATCATCGCGATGAAGAAGCCCGCGGTGATGCTGTTGAACGTGTCGAGCAGCTTGTTCTGGGTCACGACCGCGAAATTGTTGTCGTCGGTGGGCCGCAGGCCGCGTTCGGTCCTGAGTGCCGCCACGACCTGATCCTGGGCCTCCTGGATCGTGGCCGAGTCGGTGGGGACGACGGCGAAGTTCATGAAGCCCTTCTGGTACTGGGCGACCTTGATGAAGACCGTGTGCGGGATCGCGAGCCGCGGCTTGTCGGCGTTGGAGAACAGTGACGACGCCTCGGCGTGCATGCCGACGACGCTGAACTCCTGGCCGAAGATCTTGATCTTCTGGCCGACGGGATCGAGCCGGGGGAAGAGCGACTTGGCCAGGTGGTCGTTGATGACGACCACGTGCGCGCCGGCGGCGTACTCCGCCTCGGTGAAGTTCCGGCCTTGGAGGATGTCCCCGCCGTTCACCTGGATCCAGTGCGGGCCGAACCCCGCCATGTCCACGCCCTTGAGATTCACGTCCTCCCAGCTCACCGGGCCCTGGGTGTCCTCCTCGATGTTCACGTCGCGAACGGCCGGCAGCCGGCGGAGGTGATCCGCTTCCGCCACCGAGAGCCAGGGATTCCGCCGCCAGGGGGACGTTTCGTCGGAGCCGTCGGAGACGGTGATTCCGCCCTGGAAAAACCGAAACACGAAGAAGGTCTTGGGCCCTGCCGCCTCGAGGATCTGGGTGACGCTCCGGTTGATGCCGGTGATCGCGGCTCCCATGGCGATGACGACGGTGACGCCGATGGCGACGCCGAGGATGGTGAGAGCGGCGCGGACCTTGTTGGCCCGGATCGAATCGAGCGCGATCCCGACGCCCTCGGTCAGGCGGAAGAACGTGGAGGCCGAGCGGACCGGCGTCACTCGGCCCTCAGGGCGACGATGGGATCGAGACGCGAGGCCCGGCTCGCCGGATAGACCCCCGCCGCTACGCCGACCACCACCCCCAGCACGACCGCCACCCCGATGGACCAAGGGGCGACGGCCGCGGGCAGGGGCGTCAGCGCCTTCACGACGAACGCCAGGACGAGTCCGGTGAGGATCCCGAGGGCCGCCCCGGCGCTGGAGAGCGTGGCCGCCTCGACCACGAACTGCGCCAGTATGTCGCGCCGCCGTGCGCCGAGGGCCTTGCGGATCCCGATCTCGCGGGTGCGCTCGCTCACCGCCATCAGCATGATGTTCATGATGACGATCCCGCCCACGACCAGCGAGATGGCGACCAGGCTCGGCAGGGCGAGGAACAGGATCTTGGAGATCTTCGCCCAGGTGCCGAGCGCCCCCTCGGCCGTCTCGATGTAGAAGTTGTCCGCCTGGTCCGGCTCGAGCCGGCGAGCGATCCGCATGAACTGCTCGGTCTCACCCACGGCCGCGAGCATGGCGTCGGGGCTCCCGGTCTTGGCCCAGAGCTCATGCACGACGTTCTCGGCGCACAGCTCCCGGCGGGCGGGGGACGTGAACGGCACCAAGGCGAATCGGTCCAGCGAGAACCCGAAGAGCGTGCCCTGCTTCTGCAGAACCCCGATGATCCGGTAAGGAAGGCCGGCGATCGCGAGCGTCTTCTCCAGCGGGTCGACGCCCGGGAAGAACTTTTCCCGCACGAGATCGCCGATGACGATGACGGGCATGCCCGCGCGGGCTTCCTGAGGGGCGAACGACCGGCCCTCGGCGAGCTGGTAGTTCTTGATGCGAAAGTACTCCTCGTCCGCGGCGCGAACCTCGATCTTGCCCCGCAGCGCGCCCTGGCTTACGAGCATGTTCTCTTGGTAGCAGGTGCGGGCGTAGATGGCCGGCGTCTTGACCCGCTCCTTCACGAACGCGGCTTCGGGGTAGTTCACCCGCGGGCGGCGCAGCCATTCGCGCCAGGTGTCGTCCGTGACGCTGCCGTTGTCGATGGCGGGGAAGCGCCGCACCTCGAAGGTGTTCACCCCGATCAGGCCATTGGCGAACCGGTCCTGCATGTACCGGTTCATCCCCTGGACGATCGAGACGACCGCAATGAGAAAGGTGACACCGATCAGGACGCCGATCAGGGAAAAGAAGCTCTTGAGCTTCTGCGCCCGGATCGTGCTGAGGGCGAGGCGGATGGCTTCAAAGACTGGCATCGGAGTCGTTTACAACAACTGCGAACCACCGAGGCACGGAGGCACCGAGAAAGCGTTGATTGCGGGGGAGCCCATCCGGCATCTGCGTGCCGGGCGGACGACCCCCCAATACTTGCTTTTCTCTGTGCCTCCGTGCCTCTGTGGTGTGCAGTTCTCCGTGTCTCATGCGGCCTGGTCCCGCGTGCTGCGGTCGCTTTCGATCCGGCCGTCGCGCAGCGTGACGATCCGGGCCGCGCAGGCCGCGATGTCCGGCTCGTGCGTCACCATGACGACGGTCTGGCCGCCGGCGTGCAGCTCGCCGAAGACCCGCATGATCTCCTCGCTGGTCACGCTGTCGAGATTGCCCGTGGGCTCGTCCGCCAGGAGAATGGATGGGCGGTTCACCAGGGCCCGCGCGATCGCCACCCGCTGCCGCTGGCCGCCCGACAGCTCGTTGGGCCTGTGATCCATACGGTCCGCGAGCCCGACCTGTGTCAGCGCGTGGGCGGCCTGCTCCCGGCGGGCCTTGCCCGGCACGCCGGCGTACACCAGGGGCAGCTCGACGTTGTGGAGCGCGGTGGCCCGGGGCAGCAGGTTGAAAGTCTGGAACACGAACCCGATCTCCCGGTTCCGGACCCGGGCGAGCGCGTTGTCAGAGAGCCGGGAAACCTCCTGCCCGTTGAGCCAGTACTCCCCGGAGCTCGGCGTATCGAGGCAGCCGAGCAGGTTCATCATGGTGGACTTGCCCGAACCGGACGGTCCCACGATCGCGACGTACTCGTTCCGGGGAATGTCGAGGCTCACGCCCCCGAGGGCGTGGATCGTCTCCCCGCCCATCTCGTAGCGGCGGGTGAGGTCGCGGATCCGGATGATCGGGTCGCTCATGACGTCATCGTCTCCATCTTCTTCTTGGGCTCGGGGGCCTTCTTCACGCGGTCGCCGTCCTTGAGATCGCGGATGGCCTGGTAGGTCCCGCCGACGATCGTCTCGCCCTCGCGCACGCCGTCCACCACCTCGAAGTACTCGTCTCCCGCGATCCCGATCTTGACCGGCCGGAACGTGGCGATCCCCTCACGGACGACGAACACGCCCTCGGCTTCCTTTTTCTTGAACTTCTTCGTTGCGCGGATCGTGTCCTGCGGCGCGAGCTGCTCGTTGGGCACCTTCTCGTGCTCCCGCACCGTGAGGGAAATGATCGGCACCGACAGGACGTTCTTGCGCGTGTCGGTCACGATCCGGGCGGTGCAGCTCAGGTCCGGGCGCACGTCGCGCGGGGGATTCAGGAGCGTCACCTCGACGTCGAAGTCCACGGCGCGGTCGTTGGTGCCGGTCTGCGCCCCCGCGGCCGTCTGGGACAGCTTGGCGCTGTTGCTGATCTTCGTGACCCGGCCGAGGAAGGTGGTGTCCGGATAGGCGTCGATGTTCACGTCCACCGAGTCGCCCAGGTGCAGGCGCACGACGTCGGTCTCGTCCACCTGGACCTTGGCCAGGATGGTCGAGAGGTCGGCGATGGTCAGGAGCAGCGCCGTCTCCTTGGAGAAGGTGCCCGGCACGGCCACCTCGCCCTCGTGCACCGGCAGCCGGACGACCCGGCCCGAGATCGGCGCGAAGAGCTGCGTGCGGGCCAGGTTGTCGCGCGCTTCCTTGAGGCTCGCCCGGGCCTGCTCGACCAGCGCCTGGTTGGCGGTGTAGGTCGAGACCGCGACGTCGTAGGCCTGCTGCGCCTGCTCCACGGCTTCGGCCGAGATGAGCTCGGGGGCGGTGCGGCTGATCTGCATGGACCGGTCGAGCTGGCGCTTGCTCTGGTCCCGGTTGGTCCGGGCCTGCACCAGCGCCGCCTCGTTGGAGGCCAGCAGCGCGTCGCCCCGGGAGACCGCCCCCTGGAACTGCACCGGGTCGATCTGGACCAGGAACTGGCCCTTCCGGACCATGTCCCCCTCTTTGACGGCGAGCTTGAGGATCCGTCCCGTGATGTCGGCGGTCACGTCCACCGTCTTCTCCGCGTCGATCTTGCCGCTCGCCGTCACCGCCGCCACCAGGTCCCGCCGCGCGACCGTGTCCAGTTTCACCTCGACCGCCTTGTTCTTGTTCTTCACCACGGCGGCGGCGACGACGCCCCCCACGCCCAGCGCGATGACGCCGACGATGAGACCGATCTTCCATCCACGGGACATGGTCGTTCCTCGCTCTAACGAAGGGGACGGCCGACCGCGGCTTCCAGCGCGGTGATGGCGCGATGATAGTCGTACACGGCGCCGACGTAGGCGCCCTCGGCCTGGGTCACCGCATTCTGCGCGTCGGTCACCTCGAGCGCCGAGCCGAGGCCGACCCGGTACCGGTCCCGCGCCAGGCGGAGCTGCTCACGGGCCGCGTCCCGGGCCTGGCCCTGCGCACCGATGGACTGGTAGGCGGTGCCGACCGCCAGGTAGCGCCCCTCGATATTGGCGCGGACCAGCAGCCCCTGAGCCCGGAGGCTCTGGTCAGCGTTCTGCTGTTGGGCTCGCGCCTGGGAGAGCTGGAGATGGCGGCTGAACCCGGTGAAGATGGGCAACGAGAGCGTGAGGCTCGCCTGGAACGGCTGGCTGGTGAAATGAAAGGGGAACACGTTGTTGGCGTTGCGCAGCTGCTGGGCGGTCGCCGGTGACAGGTTCGCGCCGGTGGCGTCGAGGTTGTTCGCGCCGAAACAATCGGGGATGACCCCCCCGAGGCTCAGGCCGGTCCGGATCTGGTTGTTGAACTGACACTGCGCGGCGTTCTGCTGCGCGGTCTGCAGGCTTTGCGCGAGGAGCTGGTTTTCGTCGGTGAGCTGCTGGGTGAACCCCGACCAGCCGGCCTGAGCCGTCAATTTCGGGAAGAAGTCCGACCGTACAGCCCGCACGTTGGCCCGGGCGGCCGTCTCCCGCTCCTTGAGGGCCATCAGCGACGGATTCTCCGCCTCCGCCTGCTTGAGCAGCTCTTGCAGCTGGAAAGTCGGCACGGTCACGGGGAACGAGTCGGTGAGGACGACTTCCTGTACCGGTACCGGCGGCTCCACACCCATGCGGCGGAACAGCTCGAGCTTTGCCTCGTTCTCACGCTGGTAGGCCTGCAGCAGCGCGACCTGCGACGTGCCCTTGGTGGCCTCCGCCTGGCGCACGTCGAGCAGCGTTGCCTGACCGACCTGGTAGCGGGCCCGCGCGAGCCGCAGGAACTCGTCGTTCCGCGAGACCTGCTGCCGGGCCACTTCGGTCTGCGCCACCGCCGCCAGCACGTTCAGGTACTGGGTGGTGACGTCGCCTCTCAGGCTCACGCCGGCGTCCGCGATGTCTTGCGACGTCGCCCGCTCGAGCGCCTTCTGCTGGCTCGGTCCCGCGAGGACTCGCCCGTCGAACCGCCACTGCAGCCCGACCTGGTAGTTCGAGCTGATGAAGCCCGGGGTGTTCTGGAAGAAGAAGGTGCCAAACTGCGATTCGCCCGAGCCGCTGTAGCCTAGACCGCCAGAGACCGACAGCTGAGGCAGGAAGTTGCCGTAGGCATTGCGCACGCCCCAGCGCGCGGGATCGGCGTTGTTGAGGGTCTGCAGGTAGAACGGGCTCTTGGACCGCGCCTGGCCCAAGGCGTCTGCCAGCGCCAGCGACGCCGTAGGCTGGGGACGGCGCGCGATGGTCGAGTCCTGGATCTCCTGCGCGGCCACGAAGGATGGGACCGCGGCGGCGATAATGGGCAGAACAAGCCAGCGGCGCATGCCAGTGTCCTTTATGTGACGATTGAGCCCGGCCCACCTACGGACCCGGGCAGCTGTAGGTTTCAGGTTGCGACACAGGGGACGCGGATAGGGAAAGTGCCTGGGATGCTCACTTCCCGACCGGGGTGACCAGAATTCCCGCCGCCGGCAGCTCGAGCCGCTCGAGGCGGCCCTGCGGATCGACCGCCAGCGTGCCGGTGACGTCGCCGGACAAGTGAATGGTCGCTCCCTCCGGCCCGGATTCGCGGCGGGCCGTGATCGTCGCCCGGCGGCCGCCACGCGGGTAGACCGCGGTCAAACGGGCGCCGGTCGGGGTTGCCGCGTCAGCGATCGCGAGAAAAAGGGAGAAGACGCGATCATCGAGCAGGACCAAGTCCCGGCCGCCGGGCAGCTCGCGGCCGGCCTCCGAGCCCTTGGTGACCGAGCGGACGATCAGGCGGGCTCCGGACCCCGCCGCGAGGATGACGGTGTTGCCTTCGGGTGCCTGCACATCGAGCTCGAACTTGGCGATGGTCCCGTCGGCGGCGCGCTCCTGGGTGGCGCCGATCTGCAGCGTCGGGTTGCTCGCGGGATAGCGGGCCCGCGCGAGGATGGTCCCGGCTCCCGTGCTGGTGCCGGGACGGATCGAGTAGTCCTCGCGGCCGATCTCCTTCCCGCCCTGCTGGATGCTCAGGGTGTGGTCGAACGGCTGCTGGGCCGCGCCGGACGGCACGCGGACGAGGAGCAGACAGGCGAGCAGCGCGCGCATGGGCGGCGATGTCCGGTCAGGGACGGAGGAGGCGTTCTTTCAAGCGTTCGAGGATAAATCTATACAGAGCCTCCCCTTTGGTGGACGAGGCCGCCAGCTCCAGCGGTACGAGGTCGTGGGCGACGAAAGCCGGCGCGATGTGGAGGAGGAGCGATGTATCCAGCTCGCCACCCGCGACCTTGGGGCGCGAGGTCACGAGCCGGTCGCCGAAGTCGAGCCCAAAGACGTCCAGCAGCACCACCGACGCCTCGGCCGTACGGATCGTGCTCAGTGCCTCGAGGTGGGCGTCGTTGGCCTGGGCCGTGAGGATCACGAACTCGCGGACGCCTGCCCCCTCCTCCCATGACTCGATAAGTTCGTTCATGACCCGATGCAGCGTCTTCCGGCGCAGCGCGGCGCCGCCCGGCAACGGATGGGTGGGCGGCTGGACGCCGTACTCGATCGCCGGGGCGCGCGGAATGCCGGATGCGGCCGAGAGGTCGTCGGCCAGCCGCTCGACGATGAGGCTGTCGCAGCCGAGCGGCAGGTGGGGTCCGTGCTGCTCGGTGGTGCCGACCGGCACCAGCAGTGTGGGGCGCGCCCGCAGACGGTCCCGCACGGCCCCCGGGGTCATTTCCTTGAGGCGACAAGGACGAGGTTCGTGAGCCATCTCGCTCGCTGGTGGGCGGTGCTCGTGCTGGTCGTGGGCACCGCGGCTGCGGAGTGGCTGCGGCAACCGTCGGCGGCGTGGATCGCGGCGGCCTGGCTGGCCGGCGCCGGCGCGGTCGCGGCACTGCGTCCCTGGTCGGGCCTGCGCCGACGCGGGCTCGTGCTTGCCATCGGCGCGCTCCTGGCCGGACTCACCGTCGCCCACCTGCGCCTGCACGCGGTCGAGACCGCCTGGGACAAAGAGCGCGCGACGATCGTCCGATCGGCCTCGTCCGCGCTCGGCCGGAGCCTGGAGCTGGCCTACGGCGCGGTCGACCGCCTGGCGGCCGACGGGGCCGCCGCTGCCGACGGGGCACGGGACGCCGCGTTCCGCCGCCTGGCCCGCGCCGTTCCGCGCTTCGGGCCGGAGATGGGCGTCGCCGTGCTGGACTCGAACGACGTGCCCTGGGCCTGGGCCGGCGAGCACCGGCTGCCGCCGACCGCGGCGGGCGATTCGGTCGCGGTCCGGACGACGGGATATTACGTGGTGCTCGAGGCGCGGCGCCACTCGCCGCAGGGTCGGGTCGCGGTGGCGTCGGTCCTCATCTGGGCCCACGCGTCGGTGCCGGAGCGCGACCGGAGCCTGGCGGAGCTGCTCCGACGACGCACCGACGTTTCGCTCGTGTTCTACCAGCCCGGCGCCGCCCCTCGGAGTCGCGACCTTCTCCGCTTCGACCAGCCCAAGCTGACGGTGCTGCCGGTGCCGCCGGAGCAGGGCACCGCGAAGGAGCTGACGTTCGAGCGGGGGAGCCGGGTGGTCACCTGGCTCCTTCTCGTCGTTCTCGCCCTCGCGTTCTCGCTCGCCCCGCGCCCGCTCGAGCGCTACGTCGTGCTCGGTTTCGTGGTATGGCTCGCGGCCCGGGCGCCGATCGGTGCCGCGCTCGAGGCCCGGTCCCTCTTCTCCCCGGCGACGTTCTTCCGGCCCATTCTCGGTCCCCTGTCGGGATCGGCGGGCGTGCTCGCGCTCGCCGGCGGGTTGCTCACGCTGGGCGGCGTGTGGCTCTGGATTCGCCGGCCGTCGCGCCGGTGGTACGGGCTCGCCGCGGCGATCGTGCTGCTGCTCGCGTCGCCGTCGCTGGTGATCGCGCTGGCGCGCGGCATCACGCCTCCGGCGCGCGGCGCGCCTCCGGGGCTCTGGCTTTCCTGGGAGCTGACGCTTCTGTTCGCGGCCTCGGCGCCGATCGTCGTGGCGGCGGCGCTCTTCCGCGGGGCCGACTCGCAGGGCGAGCGCTGGCGGGTGCCGACCGGGGTCGCCATCGCGCTCCTGGCGTCGATCGTCGGCCTGTTCGGCTGGAGCCCGGACGGCTGGCCGGACTGGTATCCGTTCCTGTGGGCACCGGCGCTCCTGCTGGTCGCGCTCCCCGCGCCGCGCTCGGCCACGATCCTGGGCATCGGGCTGGTCGCCGGGAGCTCCGCGGCGCTCGCCACCTGGGGCGCGGAGCTCGCGGGACGGCTCCAGGTGGCCCAACGGGACGTCTCGCGCCTCGGCCCCGAGCCCGACCCCCTGGCAGTCCCCCTGCTCGAGGGTTTCGGCGAGGCCATCCGCCGCGGGCCGCCGCCCACGACCGCCTCGGAGATGTACGCGCTCTGGGGCGAGTCCCAGGTGGGCGAGCAATCCTACCCGGCGCATCTCGCGCTCTGGAGTCGCGACGGCACTCTGCGGGAGGAGCTACCGCTCGACTCCGTGGACGTCCCGCTTCCGCTCCTGTTCTCGCTGGTGCGGGCGCTGCCTCCGGCCCAGGTCCAGCGGGTGATGCCGCTCCGGCGGGTACCGGGGGTGCACTACGTCCTCCTGGTGCGCACCGGCGCCGGCTCGGTGATGACGGTGTCGGTCGGCCCCCGCTCCCGGCTCGTGCCCCCCGCCCGTCTCGGCCGGCTGCTCGATCCCGATCGTCGGACTTCCACTCTTTACCAGCTCACGCTGGCGCCGCCCTCGCCGATTCCCCCCGCCGAGGGTGACACGCTGCAGTGGCGGCGGGAGGGATGGACCCTCCGTGCGGAGCGACGACTCGAGCTGCCCGGTGGCCCGCGCGAGGTCCGCGCGGCCATCGACCTGCGGGGCCCGCTGCCCGTATCCGTGCGCGGCGTCCTCGTCGTGCTGTTCGACGTCGGTGTGCTCGCGTTCGCCTGGCTGCTCGCCGAATTCGTCGCGGGGGCGCCGCCGGCGCTGCCGCGGTGGCGGAGCCTGGCCCGCTCGTTCCGCTTCCGGCTGGCCGTGACGCTGGCCGTGTTCTTCATGCTGCCGACGGTGGGCTTTTCCATCTGGGGCTTCGTCCGGCTCGCCGCGGAGGCCGAGCGTGGGCGCGATCTCCTCATCACTCAGACGCTGCGGGACGCGGCGCTGGGCGCACCGGGCCTCGAGCGCTCGCGCGGGGCGGGGCTGGAGGATCAGCTGCGCGAGCTGAGCCGCCGGATCGACGCCGACCTGGCGCTGTACCGCGGCGGGGCGCTCGCCGCTACGAGCGCCCCGGTGCTCCAGGACCTGGGCGTCGTCGGCCAGCTGATGGACCCGGTGGCCTTCCGCGCGCTGGCGGTGCGGGGGCAGCTCGAGATGACTCGGGACGGACCGATGCCCGAGCTGGGCGAGCGGCTCGGCTTCCGGGTGGTGCAGTCGGGCACACCCTCCACGCTGGGGGTGTTAGCCACGCCACAGGTGGCGGATGACTCGAGCCTCGGGGCGCGGCAGCTCGACCTCGCGCTGGTCCTGTTGCTCGCAACCGTCGTCGGCGTGGTCGCCGCGCTGATCGGCGCGCGGCGGGCCGCATTGGAGCTCTCCCGCCCGGTGTCGGAGCTGCGCCGGTCGGCCATCGCGCTGGGGCGGGGCCAGACGATGCCGCCCCACTCGCCCCGCCTCCCGCTCGAGTTCGAGCCGGTGTTCGGCGCGTTCGAGCGGATGGCCGCGGACATCCGCTCGAGCCAGACCGAGCTGGAGGAGGCGCGCCGGCGGACGGCGACGGTGCTGGCCACGGTCGCCACCGGCGTGGTGGGCTTGGACCAGGACGGGCGCGTGATCATCGCCAACCGGCAGGCGCTCGACCTGCTCGGCGTTCCCCTCGCCGAGGGGGACGCGCTGGTCGAGGCCCTCGATCCGGAGTGGGGCGCGCTGGTGGAGGCCGCGCGCGAATTCCTGGCGGCGGGCGGAACGCCCGGCGCCAGCACCGAGCTCACGGTGGGCGGCCGCCGCCTCACGGTGCAGCTTGCGGCCCTGGGCGATCTCGGCGGCGTCGTGCTCGCGTTGAACGACGTGACCGAGATCTCCCGCGCCGAGCGGGTGCTGGCGTGGGGCGAGATGGCCCGGCAGGTGGCGCACGAGATCAAGAATCCGCTCACCCCGATGCGGCTCGGGGTGCAACACCTCCGCCGCGTTTGGCGCGACCGGCCGGGCGAGTTCGGAGGGACGCTGGAGGACACGGCCCGGCGGATCCTGGGCGAGATCGACCGGCTGGACACGATCGCCCGTGCATTCAGCCGCTTCGCGGCCCCGGGGCCGGAGCAGCAGCCCCTCGAGCCGATCGATCTCGCGGCCGTGGCCGAGGAGGTCGTACAGCTCTACCACCTGGCGGGCGTCGGCGCGGCGACGGTCCGGCTCGAGGCGGCGGGCACGGCGTTCGGCGACGCGCGCCGGGACGAGGTGAAAGAGGTGCTGGTGAACCTGCTGGAGAACGCGCGCAACGCGGGTGCTCGGACCATCGCGGTGGCGGTCGCCCCCGGCCGGCTGGAGGTCCGGGACGACGGGTCGGGGATTCCGCCGGATCTGCTGCCGCGCATCTTCGAGCCGAGATTCTCCACCACGACGAGCGGCTCGGGGCTGGGCCTCGCGATTGTGCGGCGGCTGGTGGAGAGCTGGGGCGGGACGGTGGAAGTCGAAAGCGTGGTGGGGCGGGGAACGACCGTGCTCGTGCGTCTGGCGCGGGCCGTGTGGCCCGCGCGCTCGGCCGGGCTCTAGTTGCCCGCTGCCTGCGCGATGCGGATCAGGTCGTCCTCGGACGTACCGCGCGTGACCAGGTCGAGCGCGGCCTGCATCTGCCGGTCGTCCAGGAGCCGGCGGCGGCTCGCGGCCGCGTCACCGAACACCTCGCGGGCGATCTCGTAGCCGAGCTGGCGGTCCACATAGGTGGACGCGCTGTCGAAGACGGCCTGGAGCACGTGCACGTCGCGTGACTCGAGTCCCACCCGCACCCGCTCCCGCATCGCCGGCGTGACCGTGAAGCTCTCCGAGGTCAGGTCCGCCTGCGCCTTGACGGCGACGGCGCAGTCGGCCAGGGCGCCACGGAAGGCCGCGTAGTTGCTGCCGAGCGAGTCCAGGAAGGCCCGCTCACCGGGCGTGTACCCGTCGCGCCGGACCATGAGGTCGGGCTGGATGCCTTTGCCCTCGGGGAGCGGCCGGCCGCGGTCGGTGCGGAACGTCACTCCGTGCACGGTCGCCATGAGCCGGGCGTCGGCGAGGAGGCTGTCGGAGCGCGTGCGCGGCCGGTTGATGCTCCGCCCGCTCGGGGTGAACCAGCGCGCCGTGGTGAGCTTGATCGCCATCTCGGTGTCGAGCGGGTAGGTCGTCTGAAGCACGCCCTTCCCGTAGGTCGGCTGTCCCACCACGACCGCCCGGTCGTGGTCCTGCAGCGCGCCGGCGATCAGCTCCGCCGAGCTCGCGGTCCCGTCGTTCACCAGGAGGATGAGCCCCAGGTCGGGCCAGCGCGAGCCGGCCCCGGCCACGTAGACCTTCGAATGCTCAGCGGTGCGTCCGCGCGTATGGACGATCGTATCACCCTTGGGCAGGAAGAACTCGGCCACCTGGACGCCCTGCTTGATGAGGCCGCCGGGGTTGTTGCGCAGATCGAGGACGAGGCTCCGCATTCCCCGCTTCCGGAGATCCCAGACCGTGGCCTGGAGCTCGTCGGCCGACCCCTCGCTCAAAGAGTGGAGCGCGACGTAGCCGGTCGTCGAGGTCAGCATGACGCCGGGCGAGGTGGCCGGTACCCGGACGCCGTGGGCAGCGGCCGGCGACCCCGGCGTTTCCAGCGCGCCCGTGCCCGACATCTGGCGGCTGAACTGCCGGTATCCCTCGCCCACGAGAAGCTCAGCGTACGGATCCCTGAGCTCGCCGACAAGGTGGCGCGCCGTGTTCTGGAACAGCTGGGTCTGATCGGGAGAATCGAGCGAGTGGTCGTGGATGACCGAGAGCACGGTCTCGAGCACCCGGGCCTGCTCGTAGAGGGCTTCGCGGTCGGTCGGCTCGCGGTGCAGCAGCCACCCCCCTGAAACGAACGAGAGGGCTGCGACCAGCGCGAGAGGACCGAGGCGTTGCTGCATGAAGTCCTAGGGAAAGGCTTGCCGCGAATTGCCAGCGACTCCCGCCGGTTGCGATGGAGCGTCGGGGGTAAACTGCCCTCACGACACGACTTGGGTTCGTCTGTGGCTCTAATCAGGCAAAACCGGGGCCGCACCGCGGTCGCCATGCCGCTGGTCACGACGGTGTGGTCGATCGCGTTCGCGGTCGTCGACGAGCGCGCCCGTGAGCACCATCGCCGGTTTGAGATCCTCGAAGCTCACCTTCACGGCGCAGCCCGGTGCATCGGGTTGCGATACCTTCCATCCACCGAGCATCGGTCGGCGCGAGGCCGGACCGAAGCCCGGCCAGGCCGCCCCGCATCCAAGCGAAAAATCAGCTGAGGAGACTTGTGTGAAACGACTGTGGCTTCTGGCGTTCGCGGTAGCCGCGCCGTTACAGGGGCAAACTGCCCCGGGAGGCCGACCGGCGATTCCCAACGGATTGCTGGGCTACACCTTCTGCCGGGCCGGTCTGGCCGAGACGTGGATCCGCGCCGACATCGTGGGGACGCCGCAGGCGGAAGAGGTGCTCGCGCACGAGGCCGTGCACCGGCAGCAGGCCGGAGCCGCGCCGAGCTGCGAGGCGTTCTTCGCGGGCCTGGCGTCGGCGCGGAGGGTGGTGGAGGTGGAGATCCCGGCGTACTGCGCGCAGTGGCGCGTGGTCGAGCCACGCGGGGCGGACCGCGAGGCGACGCTCCGGGAGTACGCGCTCCGGATCTCCGCCCAGTCCGGGGCGATGGAAAACCGGCTGGATGTGCTGGCGATGCTCAAGGCGGGGTGCCCGGAGGGCGAGAAGGAGCAGTGAGGCGGTGCGAGAGGGGAGAGAAGGAATCGCGGCCGGGTCAATGGCCCCGGAGATACTCCGCGAACCAGGCATCCATCCGGGCCCACAGGTCGCGGATGTTGGCTGGCGATTCGATCGTGTGTCCCTCGCCCCAGTAGCGGACGTAGCGCACCCGCCTTCCCAACCGGTGGAGCAGCTGGAACGCCTCATCTCCGTTGCTCATGTACACCACGTCGTTGTCGCCCCAGACGATGAGCAGCGGGGTCTCCACGCGGTCGAAGTGGTAGATAGGATTGTTGCGGAGCCAGCGCGCCGGATCGGCCCACGGCGTGGGCCCGATGTGCAGCCCGGCGAAGTCGGGCCGGCTGTGGTCGTTCGCGGCCTCGAACTGCGGTGGCCCCGTGGTAAGCATCTCGTTGGAGAAGTCCGGCCCGCAGAAGCAATAGTTGGCGGCAAAGGCTCCCTCGTAGTGCACCAGGTCGGGCCAGCCGCTCAGCGCGATCCCAGCCCGAAACCGGGTCGTCTCGGTCAGAAGCCCGTAGACGGCGATGGCCCCATGGCTCTGCCCCAGGACGCCAACCCTAGACGAATCGGCAATGCCCAAAGCGATCACCGTATCGATCGCCGGCAAGACGAACCCGGGCAGATCCGCGATGGGGTCGCCGGTGGCGAGCGGATGTTTCTCGACGCTGTCAGTCAGCGTGAGCGGGACCGCATGGGCTGGGCAGAGACTTGGATAGAGGGAGAGACCGGTCGCCGCGAGGAGTCTGCCGCGCGTGGCTCGGAACCACCCTGATAGGACTCTCATGGTCGGGCGACGCAGTATGGGGCGAGGGACTTGGCGCTCGATAAAGACACTCAGAATCATGATACCCCGTTCCGGGGTGACCGGCACCGGGGCGTTGTCGTGGCGAATAATAGCGGCGCGGGTTTTCGCGCCGCCCTCCGCGCGCGGGGTTGCGCCGCCGCAGGGGCCGGGCGCTACGCTCAAGGGTCGCCACCGCCTCGCCGCCATGCTCGCTCGTGTCCGCTCCGCCGCCGTGCTCGGTGTCGATGCCTATCCGGTCGATGTCGAGGTTGATCTTTCGAACGGCCTGCCGTCGCTGGCGACGGTGGGGTTACCCCAGAGCGCCGTGAAGGAGGGACGGGAGCGGGTACACGCCGCCATCGTGAACGCCGGGTTCGAGTTTCCGCTCCGCAGAATCACAATTAACCTGGCGCCCGCGGATCGGCCGAAAGCCGGCTCGGGTTTCGACCTCGCCATTGCGCTCGGCATCCTGGTCGCGAGCGGGCAGGTGCCCGGGGGCGCGCTCGGCCGGCTCATGGTGCTGGGGGAGATCGGCCTGGAGGGCGATCTCCGGCCGGTCCGGGGTGCCCTGCCGGTGGCACTGTGCGCGCGGTCGGAGCGGGTGCGCCAGCTGATCCTGCCCGCGGCAAACGCCGCCGAAGGTGCGCTGGTGGATGGGCTCGATGTCCGCGCGGCCGGGTCGCTCGCGGAGGTCTGCGGCTTCCTCGCCGGGCGGATCGAGCTCCCGCCCGCGGCTGCAAACCCGGGAGCGTCGCTCGGCGCGGTGCCCGAAGACACCGTGGACTTCGCCGAGGTGCGCGGCCAGGCCGTCGCCAAACGAGCCCTGGAAGTCGCCGCGGCAGGCGGGCACAACCTGCTCATGATCGGCCCGCCAGGCGCCGGCAAGACGATGCTCGCACGGCGTCTCCCCACCATCCTTCCGGCCCTGAGTCTCGAAGAGGCGCTCGAGGCCACCAAGATCCACAGCGTCGCCGGCACCCTGCCGCCCGGACAGCCACTCGTCGCCGGAAGACCCTTTCGCGCCCCGCACCACACCGTGAGCGACGCGGGGATGATCGGCGGCGGATCGTGGCCCCGGCCGGGTGAGGTGAGCCTGAGCCACGGCGGCGTCCTGTTCCTCGACGAGTTGCCCGAATTCCGCCGGAACGTGCTCGAGGCGCTGCGGCAGCCGCTCGAGGATGGAGTCGTGACGCTAAGCCGCGCCGCGATGAGCCTCTCCTTTCCCGCGCGGTTCATGCTGGCGGCCGCGATGAATCCCTGTTTGTGCGGACACCTGGGTGACGCACTGCGGGAGTGTCGTTGCGAGCCTGCCGCGATCGAGCGCTATCGGGCGCGGGTCTCGGGGCCGCTGCTCGATCGCATCGACATTCATCTGACCGTGCCCGCGGTGCCGGCAGGTGAGCTGTCGCTCGGGGCCTCGGCGGCCGAGCCGAGCGCGACCATTCGCGCGCGCGTGGAAGCGGCCCGACGGACTCAGCGGGAGCGCTTTCGCGGCCACCCGGGCATCTACAGCAACGCGCATCTGAGCTCGCGCGATGTGCGGCGTCATTGCGGACTCGCCGATCCGGCCGAGACGATGCTCCGGCAGGCGATCGCGAAGCTCGGCCTCTCGGCGCGGGCCTATACTCGAGTGCTCAAGGTGGCGCGAACGATCGCGGATCTTGCGGGAGTGGCGGAGATCGACGTGCCGCACGTGGGTGAGGCGATCCAGTATCGGAGCCTCGATCGGGCACGGCTGCGGGCGACAGCGCGGGCGTGACGGTGGCCACCCAGTCGCCGAATCCGCTTCGGCTCCAGTGTCACAGGTCCAGGACCAGGTCGCCCCGGGGTTGGGAGCAGCAGATCAGGGCGTTGCCCTCAGCCGGTGCTTCGATGGGTTCGGGTGAATAACGGACGACACCCGATAGGAGGCCGGTCTCGCAGTTGTGGCAGACGCCGGTGCGGCAGGACCAACGGGTGGGCACGCTGCAGGCCTCCGCGAGTTCGAGCAGGCTCGCGTAGTCGGGATGCCAGTGCACAGTGAGGCCGCTGCGGGCGAACGAGACGGACGGACCCGTGCCGGGTGGACCAGGGGGCGGCTGCACGGGAGTGGCGGTCAAGCCCGGCGTCAGAGGCGGCCCCGCACCGAAGATCTCCGTGCGGATACGGGCGGGATCGGTGCCAAGCGCGACGAGCGCGGCGGGGAGATCCTGCATGAATGCGGGTGGCCCGCACAGGCAGGCGTCCGCACTTCGGCTCCCCAGTCGAAACCGCCCAGGATCGCCTGCTTGATCTTGAGAGCGTCCATCAAGGCGATGACGTCGAGCGCCAGTGCCGATTGCTGGCCATTGCGGAATGTGTCACTCGACAGAAAGCGCGTCGTTCCATAGCCCCGTAGATACGGGACGATCACCCGATAGCCCGCGGAGGCCAGCAACGGCGCGACATCGACATAGCTATGGATGCCGTAGGGCCAGCCGTGCAGAAGAATGACCACAAGGCCATTGGCTGGACCGGCTTCGGCGTACCCAACATTGAGCAGGCCGGCATCGATCTGTTTGGGAGGCCCAAACGGGTTCGTGCCCGGCTTACCCGTGGTCGCGGGTGTCGGCGTGGTTTTGCTGGCGTGCGCGTCCGCAGAACCGAATACGCCGAGCTGGGCGGCCACCATGGTCACGGCCGCAGTGCCCAAAAAGCGGCCGCGATCAGAGTTGGTCTCTTCAGAGACACTTATTTCCTCTGACTCATGAAGCCCTTGACCAGCTGCGCAATCTGACCCGCTGCGGTATCGAGCGCGAAATGCCCCGCATCGAGGACGTGGACCTCGGCCTTCGGCACGTCGCGGCGATACGCCTCCGGCTCCGAAAGCTCGAAAGACCGGTCGTACTTGCCCCAGAGGACCAGGAGCCGAGGCTGCGTCTCCCGCATCCACCCCTGCCACTTCGGGTAGGCGTCGATGTTGGTGCGGTAGTCATAGAAGAGGTCGCTTTGAATGTCGGCCTGGCCGGGCTGGTTGAGAAAGGCGAATTCATCGGTCCAGAGGTCCGGGTCATAGCGTTCCACGTTGGGATCGTTCCCGACATGGCGCGTCCGCGTGGTCGCCAGCGACAGGAGGTTGGTGCGAAGCGTGCTTTCGTTGGCGGCGCGATCGGCCCAAAAGGCCCGCCGCGCCTTCCAATTCGCCCCCAGGCCTTCGTTGTGCGCCACAGCGTCCTGGACGATGAGAGCCTCGACCCGGTCCGGATGGGCCAAGGCCATGCGAAACCCCAAGGGTCCGCCGTAATCCTGCATGTAAAGCGTGTAGCGCGAGAGCCCGAGCGCTTCGGTGAAGTGATTCATGATCTCGGCGTAGTGGTCGAACGTATACGCGAATTGTGTCGGGTCCGGCCAGTCGCTGTGTCCGAAGCCCGGGTAATCGGGCGCGACCAGGCGATAGCGATCGGAAAGCCGGGCGAAGAGAGGCTCGAACATCCGCGATGAAGAGGGAAGTCCGTGCAGCAGGAGAAGCGTCGGCGCGTCTTTCGGGCCGGCCTCTCTGTAAAAGATGGAGAGCCCATCTATCTGTGTCGTGCGATAAAAAGTCGACTGTTCCGCCGCAACCTCTTGGGTTGGGGCCGGCGATTGAAATGACGTGAGCATCCTCTACCCCTCCACTTCGAAAATGACCTCCAGCTCCACCGCGGCGCCGAGCGGCAGGCTTGCGACGCCGTATACCAGGCGACAAGGACTCTTATCTTTGCCGAACACGTCTTGCAGTAAGTCCGAGGCGGCGTCAGCGACCTTCGGCTGATCGCGGACATCTCCCGACGTGGCTACCGACACGCCCAGCCGGACGACCCGCGACACCCTGTCGAGCGATCCCAAATGCTGCCGCGCGACCGCGAGGACGTTGAGCGCCGCGAGCTGAGCGGCCTTGCGCCCCGCTTCTACATCGAGCTCCGCTCCGACGCGCCCAATGAATTGCGCCCCGTGGCCTTCCGTGGGCAGCATGCCGCTCAGAAAGAGCAGATTGCCCGTCTGCACCGCTTCCACATAGGTGCCGAACGGCTCCGGCGGTGCCGGGAGCTTGATGCCAAGTTCTTTCAACCGCTGCTCGGCGCCGGCCAGCCGGGTTGCTTCGCGGGTTACCATGTGCCCCTCCTTCCCATTAGCGCAGCGACCGGAAGCTCGCGCGAAGCTCCTCCGCAAAGGCTTGCGGCTGCTCCCAGGCCGCGAAGTGGCCGCCTTTGTCGGCCTCGTGGAAGTAGATCAGCTTCGGGTACGCCCGCCGGACCCACGTCTCCGGTGGGCGATAGACTTCGTCCGGAAACACCGTGACGGCTACCGGGACCGCGATCTCGTTGGTCTTCTGCGCGGTCGAACTGGTAGGGCCTCGTCCGCCGTTCTCCCAGTACAGCCGCGCTGCCGAGGTTGCGGTGTTCGTCAGCCAGTACAGGGTGAAGTCGTCCAGCACATCGTCTTTGGTCGGGGACTGTTGGGGATCATCGCCGTAGGTCCACTTCGCGAAGCCCGGATGTTGGAGCATGAATCCCGCAAGACCGACGGGTGAGTCCGTCAGGCCATACCCGATGGCCTGCGGCCGCGCGCCCAGCATCGCGACGTAGGCCACGTTTCCCTGCATGCCGAAGGTCCTGAGCGCGTCGAACACCGCGCGTTCCTGGTCGGAGAGTCCCGCGGGCGCGGGCGCGCCGCTGGCGAGCGCGGTGGTCACCTCGGCCGGTACCGCCGCCGGCAGGTTGATGTGGATGGCGAGCAATCCCGCCGGCGCCTGCCGCCCCATCGCTTCGTTGACGATCGCTCCAAAATCTCCGCCCTGTGAGACATAGCGGGTGTATCCTAGCCGTTTCATGAGGACGTCCCACGCCCGACCGATGCGCTCCCCTCCCCAGCCCGTCTCGGTTGGTCGCGCCGAGAAGCCGTGGCCCGGCAACGACGGAATCACGACGTCGAAGGCATCCTCGGCGCGGCCTCCATGAGCCGTCGGATCGGTGAGCGGCCCTATGATCTTGAGCTGCTCGATCACGGAGCCCGGCCAGCCGTGCGTGATGAGCACCGGGAGCGCGTTCGGATGACGGGATTTGACGTGGATGAAGTGAATGTCCACGCCGTCAATGTTGGTCTTAAACTAGGGGAAGGCATCGAGCTTCGCTTCCAGCCTGCGCCAGTTATAGCCGCTGCCCCAGTACTGAGCCAGCGCCTGCAGCTGGGCGAGCTGGGCACCCTGCGAGCGATCGGCCACGGTCTCTTTATCGGGCCATCGCGTGGCGGCGAGCCGCCCGCGAAGGTC
>JBGQIW010000013.1:0-39551 GCA_041498715.1 Gemmatimonadota bacterium
CGGCGCGGCGGTGGAGGGGCCGCCGGCTCCCCGCCCGACTCCGAGTCCTGAGTGGCGAAGTTCTACCTCACGACCGCCATCGACTACTCCAATGGCGAGCCGCACCTCGGTCATGCCCTGGAGAAGGTCGGCGCCGACTGCATCGCCCGGTACCGCCGTCTGCGCGGTGACGCGGTGCATTTCCTCATGGGAATGGACGAGAACGCCCAGAAGGTGGCGCTGGCGGCCGAGCAGGCGGGGGTGCCGCCGGCCGAGTGGGTGCGCACCCTGGCCGAGCGGTTCGATGCGACCTGGCGCCGGCTTCTCTGCTCCCACGACGACTGGATTCGCACAACGGAGCCGCGCCACTACCGCGCGACGGTCGCGCTGATCGAGCGCATCCGCGAGCGGAATCCGGGCGACGTCTTCATCGGGGAATACGAAGGGCTCTATTGCACCGGCTGTGAGGAGTTCAAGCAGGAGTCGCAGATCGTCGATGGGCACTGCGAGGAGCACCCGCACCTCGAGCTGGTGCGCACGCGGGAGCGAAACTACTTCTTCCGGTTGAGCCGTTACCGCGACGAGATTCTGGGCCTGATCCGGTCCGGCGCCCTGGCCGTCGAGCCCGCGATCCGGCGGAACGAGGTCGTGAGATTGCTCGAGGCCGGCCTCCAGGACATCTCGATCTCGCGCCAGCGGCTCGCCTGGGGCATCCCCTTCCCCGGCGATCCCGAGCAGACGGTCTACGTCTGGTTCGACGCGCTGATCAACTATCTCTCGGCCACCGGCTTCCCGGACGCCGGCTACGAGCGGCTCTGGCCCGCGGACCTGCACGTGGTGGGCAAGGGCATCACCCGGTTCCATTGCATCATCTGGCCGGCGATGCTGCTGAGCGCGGGGGTGGCGCTGCCCCGGGAGGTATGGGCCCACGGCTACGTGCAGTGGGGCGGCGCCAAAGTCTCGAAGTCGGCGGGGACGACGGTAAGCCTGGACGACGCGATCACCCACCACGGGCCCGATGCGCTGCGTTACTTCCTCCTGCGGGAGGTCGGCTTTGAGGCCGACGGCAACTTCACCTGGGAGCGCTTCGACGAGCGCTACACCGCCGACCTGGCGGACGGCTTCGGCAACCTCGCCTCGCGCTCGCTGGCGATGCTGGCGAGGTATCGGGCGGGGAAGGTGCCGGCCGGCGGGGCCGCGACCAGCCTGGACGCCTCTGGCCTCGCGGCGGTACGCCGCTATGCCGAAAAGATGGACCGGCTCGACCTCCGCGGCGGCGCGGAGGCGGTCTTTGGGCTGGTGGGAGACGCGAACCTCTACGTCCAGCAGGCCGCCCCGTGGACCCTGGCCAAGCAGGGGCGGGAGACCGACCTGGACGACGTCCTGGCGAGCCTGGCCCGGTGTCTCTACCGGCTGGCGGTTCTGGCAAGCCCCTTCATTCCGGGCAAGGCGCAAAGCCTGTGGCAGACCCTCGGCGGCGGGGGGGAAATCGGGCCGGCGCAGTGGGCGTCACTCGAGGCCCCGCCGGTCGCTGGCATGGCTACCGCAAAGCCTGATGTGCTATTTCCCAAGCCGGCACCCGCCTGAGACTTAGCGGTATCGGTGTGAAACCGATTGCGCGTCAAATGGTTAGCCGATGCCGCACTCGGGTTGACAAGCCTTTCGCCAGGCACGACTTTAGCCTACTTTGCCAGCCGGGATTTCGCTCCCGCCGTTGCCCGTTTCCGGCCGTGCCTTGCACAGGCGGCCTCAACCCGAGCCTCCGACTATCGGCCGAATGCCCAAGCGCCGCCGCTGGACCCTTGTGCTCGTCCCCCACGGGGCGGAGCCGTCCAAGGTCGTCGAGCTGTCGTGGGGCGCCGTAAAGCTGGCCGGCGCCGTGGTCGTTCTGTGCGTGGTGGCCGCGGTGCTGCTCGGCTCGGCGACGGTATCCCGCCGGGTGGATCTGTCCCGGGCGGCCCGGCTGGAGGACGAGAACTCCCACCTGGCGCAGGAGTTGGGCGAGCTGCACAACCGGTTGACCACGCTTTCCGATACCATCGCCCGGATCTCCCAGCGCGATGCCAAGGTACGGCTGCTCGCCAATCTCGAGCCGATCGACCCGCAGGTCCAGGCGGCTGGTATCGGCGGCCCTGCCGCTCCGGCCTCTCCGGGAAGCCTGGGGACGCCGCTCCTGCGGAAAACGGCCGACGTGCGCGTGGACGTGAACGCCCTCATCCGTCGGGCCAACCTGCTCGCCTCGTCGTTCACGGCCGCCGCCGACAGCCTCGCCTCGCACACGGAGCGGCTGGCGGCCACCCCGTCCATCATGCCGACCCAGGGCTGGCTCTCCAGCGCGTTCGCGGCCATGCGGGAACACCCGATCCTGCACATCGCCCGCCCGCACGAGGGCATCGACGTGTCCGCGCCGATGGGCACCCCGATCGAGGCACCCGCGGCCGGTGTCGTCCGGTCCACCGGGTGGGAAGCGGGCTACGGCAACACGATCGAGATCGATCACGGGTTCGGCATCGTCACCCGTTTCGCGCACGCCTCGCGGATCCTGGTACACCAGGGTCAGCGCGTGCAGCGGGGCGACCGCATCGCCCTGGTGGGCAACTCCGGCCTCGCCACCGGTCCGCACCTGCACTACGAGGTGCGCGTCAACGGCAAGCCGGTCGACCCGCTGCGCTATGTGATGCCGGAGAGCGTCGTCGCCGACTGAGCCGGACGGCTCCCCTCTCTTCTAGAACTGGACTTTTGGAGCTTCCTGGGCGCCCGCCTGCGCCTGAAAGTACGGACGCGCCTTGTCCAGCCCGAAGATCTTGGCGGTGAGATTGTAGGGAAAGCGGCGGATGTAGGCGTTGAACTCGCCCACGGCCGTGTTGTAGTCGGTCCGCGCGACGGCCACCCGGTTCTCGGTTCCCTCCAGCTGGTCCTGCAGCTCCTTGAAGCTCTCGCTCGAGCGGAGCTGCGGGTAGTTCTCCGAGATCGCCAGCAGCCGACCGAGCCCCGCGCTCAGCTGATCGTTCGCGGCGGCCATCCCCTGGATGTCCCGCGCCTGCACCGCGCCCGTCAGCCGGGCCCGCGCATTCGCGATCGAGATGAACACGGTGTCCTCCTGCTTGGTGATTCCCTTCACCGTGTTCACCAGATTGGGAACGAGATCCGCCCGGCGCTGGAGCTGGGTCTGGATCTGGCCCTGGGCCTGGTTGATCCGCTCGTCCAGGGACTGCATCGTGTTGTAGCCGCACCCCGCCGTGAAGAGCAGCGCGGCGCTCAGGAGCACCGGGGGCGACAGGCGGATCCGCGTCATGAGTGCTGGTCTCCGAGCTCGAGTTGGTCGATGAAGCGCGCCGTCCGGTCGACGGCGTCGAGGTACGCCTCGAAATCGCTGGCCGCGAGCGTCGCCGCCGGAGCGGCCCGGCAGGCGAGCACGCGGAGTATGGGTGCCGGGTCGAAGCCCACGAGCGCGCCGGCCTGCTCGATCACCCCGCGGGGATCAGCCGGCGCGGGGCGCCCTGCGAGCGAGAGCAGGCAGCGCAGGAAGAGGACGATCGACGGGATGGTCGTGCCGGCCCATTCGCCGAGCTTCTTCTCGCCGTACGCGACGTACCGCTGGCGCAGGCGGAGCAGCTTGCCCCGGAACTCCTTCTCCAGGGCCCGGCGCAGATCCGCAGGAGCGGCCCGGACCTGCGCGATCAGATCCGGACCCCGCAGCACCTCGTGCGCCGCGCGCATGTCGCAGATCTCGATCGGAAAGACATCCGTGCCGTGGAGCCACTCGGCGCGGGAGATCACGAGCGGCAGCACGGGCAGGGCGCGACGCCAGGCGGCGAACGCGGGCCGGAGCCGGGCCAGGTCGGCCGGGTGGGCGTGCTCGACGATCAGCATGAGATTGACGTCGGAGCGGCCCGGCACGAAGTCCCCGCGCGCCGCGGAGCCGAACAGGATGGCGGTGTAGGTGTCGCCCAGCGCCGCGTCCACCGCAGCGAGGAACGGATCGACCACACGCCGGACCGCGTCGAGCATCAGAACCGCCCCCCGGAGCCACCGCCGCTGAAGCCCCCGCCCCCACCGAAGCCGCCTCCACCGCCGCCGAAGCCGCCCCCGCCACCCCAACCGCCGCCGATCCACGGCCCGCCTCCCCAATATACTCCGCCCCTTCCGCGCATCGCCCGCTGGATGATACCGGTCACGACGAAGAACACGAGAAAAAGCGCGAGGGGAAGCCAGCTGGGCAGCCCGCCGTCACCCCCGCCGGCGGGGAGGCGATACGCGGTGAGGGTCGAGTCGTCCACGCCGAACCCGCGCGCGATGACGCTGGTGAGCGCCCGCACGCCCTCGGCGATCGCCCGGCTGTAACGCTCATCGGCGAGCAGCGGCCCGATGACGTCGCGCCGGATGCGCCCGGCCGTGGCGTCGGTGACGATTCCCTCGAGGCCCTGCCCCACTTCGATGCGCACGTGGCCGGTGCCGGGCACGTGGTTCTGACGCGGCACGACCAGCAGCACGAGGCCGGCGTTCCGCCGGGCGTCGCCGATCGCCGCGTTGGCGCCCACCCGCCACGCCCGCCCGATGGCGAGCGCGACGTCGGCCTCATCGCGGTCGTCGATCGTCGGCAGGGTGACGACGGCGACCTCGGCGCCGGTGACCGCCCGAAGCCGGGTGAGCAGCGACTCCAGCTCCGACTTGGTCGCCGGGTCCACGATGCCGGCGGCATCGGTGACGTACCCGGTCGGCCGCGCGGGGAAGAGTCGCGTGAGCGCGTCCTGCTGCGCCGCCAGCCCGCTCGCGGCCGCGAGTTGAAGCGCCATCCCGGCGGCGATAGCTTTGAGCGGTGTCACGTCTCTGGCTGCTCCTCGTCCTGGCCGTCCCCGCGTGTAGTGAGCGGTCGAGGGACGTTGCGGTGCGCGTCTCGATTCCGGGACCGGACTCGGTTGCCGCGCCAGTGGCCGGCATCGGGCTCGTGGCGCTCCCCTACGACCGCGACAGCGTGCTCCGCGCACTCGAAGCGTCCGCGCGCTCGAAGCGTCCGCCCACCACCCAACTGGACAGCCTGTTTCAGGCGTTCCGGGGACCGTTCGCCGAGTACGCGGGCGCGAGCTTCGCGGCGGAGAAACTGCGCACCACGCTGGCGGCACTCAAGCACCGCCTCGATTCCCTGCCCCGTAACGCGCCGGAGTATCGCGATCTCTACGCCCGCTTTGGCCGGCTGAGCAACGACCTCGCGGCGGCCGAAAAGCGGGAGACGGCCGCGCGCGTGGCCCTGGCGGCGGCCCGAATGAAGTTCGTGAGCCGGAGCGACAGCCTGCGTGGCCGCATCAGGTCGTGGGAAGATAGCACCTATCAAGGCTACGACAGCATCGTGCGCGCGCTCGCGAGCGCTCGCGGCAGACAGCCCGTCGCGGACACGACGGGCGCGGACGGCTGGGCACACCTGCACCTCGTGGGCGGACCCTGGTGGGTCTATGCGCGGTCGTGGGATGCGACGGATCCGAACGCGGAGTGGTACTGGAACACGCCCCTGACCGGCGACACCGTGCAGCTCACCCCGGGCACGGGTGCCCGGCGCCCCAAGTACTGAGGACGTCGATGCGAAGCCTCTCCCGGGCGCTCGGCGCGCTGGCCGCTGCGGCGGCAATCGGTCTGGCGGCGGCGCCTGGAGCGCGGGCCCAGGCGGACCCGAAGGCGCAGGGCCAGGCGACCCCCAAGAAGGACATCCTGGCCGAGCGGTCGATGGGCTCCGCCACGGCGCCGATCACCGTGTACGAGATGTCGGACTTCCAGTGCCCCTACTGCCGCCGCCACGCGGTGGACGTGTTCCCGGCGCTGGAGCAGGCCTACATCAACACCGGCAAGGTGCACTGGGTCTTCATCAACTTCCCGCTCACGTCCATCCACCCGAACGCGGCGGCGGCGGCCGAGCTCGCGCTGTGCGGCGCGCGGGTGGGCAAGTTCTGGCCCCTGCACGATCTGCTCTTCAAGTACCAGGACGCGTGGGCGCCGCTCAAGGAGCCGGGCCCGTTCCTGCTGTCCCTCGCCGACTCGGTCCACGCGCCCCGCGCGGCAGTGGAGGCGTGCCTCACCAGCGGCTCGGCCCGGCCCGAGCTGGAGGCGGACGCGGAGGGCGCGCATCGCTCCGGCGCCCAGAGTACGCCAACGTTCTATCTCGAAGGCGGGCTGCTGGTCGGCGCGCAGCCGCTGGACGTGTGGCGGCAGATACTCGATTCCATCTACACGGCGAAGACGGTAAACCGTAAGCAGTGACGCAGTTCTCCCTACACTGTCACGAGCACGTCGTACAGCGCGTGGGTCCACGCAGTGATCCCGAAGCCTCGCGTCAGGTAGAGGCCGCTGAAGAGGACGCCCGCGATCGCGCGAAAGGTGAATGACGGGAGGGTCAGCGGGTCGCCGTAGGGACCGATGTAGTGAAAGGCCGAGAAGATCAGCGCGCCGAGGATGGTCGCGAACGCGCCGGCCCCGAGTTCCCCCCAGGCGAACACCCGCCGCGCGAGCCACGCCAGCAGACCCACGATGAGCACCCGGAATAAGAGCTCCTCGTAGATCCCGGCCCCCAGCGAGATCATGAGCTGAGTCGGGAGATCGAGACGCACTCCGGTCACGAGCGCCAGTCGCACACCCCCGAGCAAGAGCCCGGTGAGCACACCGGCCACCATCCCGAACAGCGTGGCGTAGAGCAGTGATTCGGCGGCCATGCCGAGGAAGATCGCCGGCCGCAGGTTGCCACCGGCCCGGTCGCGCCGGACCAGCGCCGCCCCGGTCCCCAGGAGCAGCACGCCGAAGACGATCACCCCGGTGCGGCCGCCCAGCCACACGAAGACGCTCTTGAGCAGAACATCGGCGCCGTTGCGGACCCCGGCGATCGCGTCGTGGGAGAGAGCGAACGCAAGAGTCTCGTAGGCCAGCAGCAGGGGCAGCGCGAACAGCAGGCTGTATCGGGGGGAGCGCGAGAGGCGCCAGTAGGAGGGCATGGGGTGAACAGTAAACCGTGAACAATGAACCGGAGGCGTTCACCTGCCGCGCGGGCAACCTTACGCCGATACGAGCTCCGAGAATTTGGCCAGGTCGATGTTTCCGCCGCTCACCACGCAAACGACTTTCCCGGTCCCGCAGCGACCGCTGAGCCCCGCCGCCACGGCGCAGGCGCCGGCGCCCTCGGCGATGACGTGGTTGCGCTCCGCCAGCGTGCGCATCGCATGCCGGATGTCCTCGAGCGGACTCACCACCGAGCCGGCGAGCAGGTGCTCCGCCAGCGCCCACATGCGAGGGAACACGGACTTCCCGCCACAGCCGTCCACCCAGCTCGGCGTCCACCCGGGAAAGGTCTCCGCCCTGCCGGCGGCGAACGAGCGCGCGAGCGGAGCGGCCGTCTCCGGCTCGGCTCCGAAGACCTTGACCTCGGGCCGCCGCTGCTGCATGACCGACGCGATGCCGCAGGAAAGGCCGCCGCCCCCGAACGCCGCGACCACCGCGGTCACATCCGGCAGATCTTCCAGGATCTCCAGGCCGATGGAGGCATTGCCGGCGATGAACTCGTCATCCTCGAACGGGTGCACGAACGTGCCGTGCATCGCCGGATGCGTCCGGTCGGCGAGTGCCTTCCAGCACTCGTCGAACGGCGCCTTGACGACCTCTCCCCCCAGCCGCCGGACCGCCTCCAGCTTGGTCGCCGGCGCCGTGTCCATCACCAGCACCTGGCAGCTCGTACCAGCCTTTCGGGCTGCGAGCGCCACGCCCTGGGCCGCATTGCCGGCGCTCACGGTCCAGACGCCGTGCCGCCGCTGCTCCGGAGACAGGAGCCGCACTGCATTGTAGGCGCCCCGGATCTTGAACGAGCCGATCGGCTGCAGGTTCTCCAGCTTGAGGTAGATCTCGGCCGGCCCCTCGCAGTTGAGCCGGACGAGCGGCGTCCGAACGGCCGCCTCGTAGACATGCGTCCGGGCGTCGGCGATGAGTTCGGGAGCGATGCTACGTCGCATGGGTGACAAATGAAAGGGCCCGCCGAAGCGGGCCCCGGTCACTCAGCTGAGGCGCTGACCCACGTTTACTCGGGCGCAACGCCCACTGACGCTGAGAGTAGACAATGGATCACCTCCTTCCACAGGGTGGCACATAGATGCGGACACACCAACACTAAATAGCCTTGCCGGCCGCGACAAGGCGGCTCCGCCTCACTTCGCGGGCGCGGTCTCCGTTACGACACCCTCGAACACCACCGAGCGCGGGACCAGGATGCCCGCGGACAGGAGCGTCACCAGGAAGTCGCCGAAGCTGGTGCGTGTCTTGATCTTGAGGTCGGCGATCCCCTTCCCGCCCGCGAGCTGCGTGGCGAGCGACCTTTCCAGCGACGGCGCCTTGAGCCGGACCGTGCCCCAGAACGCCCAAACAGCATGGGAGCTGACGCGGAAGCTGTCGCCCTGCGCCGGCTGGTTGACCGGGGAGGCCATGGTGACGGGAACGCCGAGCGTGGTGGCGTCGAAGTTGAGACTGCACCCCGCGACCGCCGCGGCCAGCGCCAGGCCGAACGCGGCGCGCCGAAGGCGAGCGCTCAAAGGCCCGGGATCCTGAGCCCATAGTGGGCGCCGACGGCGAAGATGCCGGGATCGGGACCGTTCACGAAGACCCGGTCGTATGAAACCTGGAATCCCAACCCGCTCAGGAAATTCAGCTCGACCCCGGTGCTCACGCCGAAGTTGGAGTCCCAGCCGACGGGCGAGGGCGAGTGGGTCAGATCGATCCGGGGGGCGATCCAGGGCTTGATCGCCAGCGCGGGATTGGGAATCGTGATCGCGAGGCCGAGTCCGATGGGGAAATGCCACAGCTTCACGTCGCCGGCGGCTTTGCCGTAGCCCAGCCCGCCCTGGAGCGTCGCCGAAAACGGAATGAGCGGGCCGCCCAGGAGCTTGTAGTTGAGCGTGGCGCCGACGGTCGTGATCGTGTTGTCGGGGCCGCTCGGGTTGAAGGATGCGATCGTGGCGGTCACCCCGATCTTGCTGATGCCGAGGCGCGCGCTCGCGGCCAAGGTGGTGCCGTCGCCGGCCGCCGCGTTGGGGAAGGCGATGTCGCCGTACAGCCCGAGCCCGGTGGGCACGCCGCTGTTGTTCACGGGGAGCCCCAGCACCTGTGCGGACGCGCCGCCAGCGGCGCCCAGGCTCAGGACGAGCGCGGTGGCGATCGCGACGTGGGTCGTTCTCATCGGGTTCCTCCCTGGAGTCGGCGACAAGCTTAGTCGCGCGCCGCGCGGGAAGTCAACACAAGACGAGCGCCCGGTCCCCTCGGGGAGGCCGGGCGCAGGCTGTTGCAGGCGGGGACGGATCAGCGAACGAACGCGAGGCCGAGCGAGATGCCTTCGATGTCGCCGACGCCGGCGCTCACCCGGAAGTCGATGGTGTTGCTGAAGCGGATGTCGACGCCGAACCCGAGGGCGAAGTCGAGATTGCTGTTGCCGCTGGAGAGCGCGGGGACGACCACCGGCTCCACGTAGGGCACGAAGCTCGTTTTCGATCCCTCGAGCAGGAACCGTCGTCCGAGTGAGAGCCCTACCGGAATGTAGACCACGTCCGGGCCCGAGCCTGCGTTGAGGCCCAGCCCGAGCGTGAGCGCCCCGTCGAGCGGGAACCGGTCGCTCGCGTTGAGGATCCGGGTCCGGAAATCGCCGCCGAGCAGCACCCGGGTGTCGCCGCCCGGAATGTTCTCGAAGCCGCCGCGGATGCCGAGGTCGTACGCGCCGTGGCCGTAGCTGTAGAAACCCTCGAGCGCGAAGTCCGGCGCGCCGCTCGGAAACGAGAGCGTGGCGCCGAACTCGTGAGTGGTGAACGCTCGGTAGGGTGCCCGGAAGACCGGCGTGCCGGTCTCCTGCGCCGCCGCCCGGCCGGCCGCGGTCGCGGCCAGCGCCACCCCCACCAGGGCCCCGATGATGCGTCGGTTCATGCGCCGCTCCCTTGTACGTGTTCCGCCACGATGCGCACCCGGTCGCCCACGACCTGGAGGAATCCGCCCGCGACGGTGAACTCGCTGACCTGATCCGCGCGCCGCACCCTGAGGCTCCCCCGGCCCAGGAGCGTCATGAACGGCGCGTGGCCCGGGAGAATGCCGACCTCACCGTCGAACGCGGGCGCCGTCACCGCGTCGGCGTCGCCGTCGAACATAGCCGCGATGGGTGAGATGACCGTGACGTGCATCACGAGCTCGCGAGCTTCTTGGCCTTCTCGACCGCTTCCTCGATCCCACCCACCATGTAGAAGGCCTGCTCCGGCAACTGGTCCAGCTCTCCGGACAGCACCCGCTCGAAGCTGGCGACCGTGTCCTCCAGCTTCACGTACTTGCCGGGGAAGCCGGTGAACTGCTCGGCGACGTGGAACGGCTGGGAGAGAAGCCGCTGGATGCGCCGGGCCCGGCCCACGATCAGCTTGTCGTCCTCGGACAGCTCGTCCATGCCCAGGATCGCGATGATGTCCTGCAGCGCCTTGTAGCGCTGGAGGGTCCGCTGCACACCGATGGCGACGTTGTAGTGGCGCTCGCCCACGAACTGGGGCGCGAGGATCCGGCTGGAGCTGTCGAGCGGGTCGACGGCGGGATAGATCCCCAGCTCGGCGATGGAGCGGGAGAGCACCACGGTGGCGTCGAGGTGCGCGAACGCCGTCGCCGGTGCCGGGTCCGTGAGGTCGTCCGCGGGGACGTAGATCGCCTGCACCGACGTGATCGAGCCCTTGGTGGTGGAGGTGATCCGCTCCTGCAGATCGCCCATTTCCGTTGCCAGCGTCGGCTGGTAGCCCACGGCGCTCGGCATGCGGCCCAGCAGCGCCGAGACCTCGGAGCCCGCCTGGGTGAAGCGGAAGATGTTGTCGATGAAGAGGAGCACGTCCTGGCCTTCGACGTCGCGGAAGTACTCCGCGATCGTGAGGCCGGTGAGGCCTACCCGGAGCCGCGCGCCCGGCGGCTCGTTCATCTGCCCGAAAATGAGTGCCACCGAGCTCAGGACGTTGGCCTCCTTGAACTCGAGGTAGAGGTCGTTCCCCTCGCGGGTCCGCTCGCCCACGCCGCAGAACACCGACTTGCCGCCGTGCCCCTGCTGCACGTTGTGGATCAGCTCCTGGATGATCACCGTCTTGCCCACGCCCGCGCCGCCGAACAAACCGATCTTCCCGCCCTTCACGAACGGGGCGATCAGGTCGATGACCTTGATGCCGGTCTCGAAGATCTCCGTCTTGGGCTCGAGATCGGTGAACTTGGGCGTGTCGCGGTGGATGGGCCAGCGCTCGACGTCGGCCGGGAGCGGCGGCCCGCCGTCCACCGGTTCGCCGAGCACGTTGAGGATCCGGCCGAGGGCCGCGGCCCCCACGGGAGTGGTGATGGGACCGCCGGTGTCGAGCACCGTCATCCCGCGCACCATGCCGTCGGTGCTGCTCATGGCCACGGCCCGCACCCGGTTCTGCCCGATGTGCTGCTGCACCTCGACCACGACGCGGATGCCCCGCTCTTTGTCCTCGATGAGGAGCGCGTTGTAGATCTCCGGCAGGTGCTCGGGCTCGAACTCGACGTCAAGGACAGGGCCGATGATCTGGATGATGCGGCCGATGTTCCGGGCCTTCGGCTCGCCCGTCGCGGGGCGCGTCTGGGTCGCTGCTGCTGTCGCCATGTCGGTGTCCGGGTATCCGGTCGGGGTTGTCGGCTAGCCCTGCAACGCCGCCGCGCCACCCACGATCTCCGCGATCTCCTGCGTGATCTGAGCCTGCCGCTGGCGGTTGTAGGTACGGGTGAGCTGCTCGATCAGCTCGCCCGCGTTGTCGGTTGCGTTTTTCATTGCCGTCCGGCGCGCGCCATGCTCGGCGGCCGCCGTCTCCACCAGCCCGCGATAGACCGCGTTCCGGACATACAGCGGAAGCAGCTGCTCCAGAATCGCCTCGGCGCTCGGCGCCAGGATGTAGTCCGGCACCAGTCCTTTCGCGACGCCGACCGGCTTGGCGTCAGCCTGGACCGGCAGGATCCGGACGGTGGCGGGTGGCGTCGAGAGCGCGCTCAGGAAGCGCGCCTGCACCAGATCCACGCTGGCCAGCTGCCCAGCCTCGTACGCCGCGATGAGCGGCGCCGCGACCTCGCCCGCGTGATCGGCGGTGGGCTTGTCGCCGATGTCCTGCCGGTCGGCCGCCAGCGGCCGGCCGAGATAACGGAAGAACGCGGCGCCCTTCTTCCCGATGGCGTGGAGGTCCACGGTGTAGCCCTGGGCCTCCAGCGCCTCGATCCGCCGGCGCGCCTCCTTGATCAGATTGGCGTTGAACGCGCCGCAGAGACCACGATTGGAGGTGAGCAGGATGATCGCGGCGCGGCGGGGCCCGCCCTGCCCGATCGGGCGCTGGGTGCGGAGCAGCGGGAAGGTCTCCGCCAGCTCCGGCGTCACCAGATCGGCAATCGTGTCACGCAGCGCCTCGGCGTACGGGCGCGCGGCGTGCACCCGGTCCTGTGCCCGCTTGAGCTTGGACGTGGAGACCAGCTCCATCGTCCGGGTGATCTTGCGGGTGTTCCGGACGGAGCGGATGCGCCCTTTGAGCTGCCGGCCCTTCGCCATCAGTCGGCGGGGGCGAAGAGGGCCTTGAACGTAATGATCGCGGACTTGAGACCCTGCGTGGTGCTGTCGTCCAGGGTCTTCTTGGTGCGGATCGCGTCGAGCACCGTGCCCGACTTCGCCTCGAGATAGGTCAGGAACTCCCGCTCCCACTGGCGGATGTGGGGCACCTGCACCTCGTCGAGATAGCCGTTCGTGACCGCGTAGATGATCGCCACCTGCTTCTCCACCGGCATCGGCTGGTACTGCGGCTGCTTGAGCACCTCGACCAGCCGCGCGCCGCGGGCAAGCTGGCGCTGGGTGGCAGCGTCGAGGTCGGAGCCGAACTGGGAGAACGCCTCAAGCTCGCGGTACTGCGCGAGCGAGAGCCGCAGCGGCCCCGCCACCTGCTTCATCGCCTTGATCTGGGCGTTGCCCCCCACGCGGCTCACGCTGATGCCGGCGTCCACCGCGGGGCGTACGTTGGCGAAGAAGAGGTCGGTGGTCAGGAAGATCTGCCCGTCCGTAATCGAGATGACGTTGGTGGGGATGTAGGCCGAGACGTCACCCGCCTGGGTCTCGATGATCGGAAGCGCCGTGAGCGACCCGCCCGGCTTGTGGATGCGGGGGTCGAGCCGCACCACGTCCGGATCTTCCGCGATCTTCGCGGCCCGCTCGAGCAGACGGCTGTGCAGGTAAAAGACGTCGCCCGGGTACGCCTCACGACCCGGCGGGCGACGGAGAATGAGCGAGAGCTGCCGGTAGGCGGCCGCCTGCTTGGATAGGTCGTCGTACACGCACAACGTGGCTTTGCCTTCCTCGTACATGAAGTACTCGGCAAGCGCGCAGCCGGCGTACGGGGCGATGTACTGAAGCGGTGCAGGCTCGGACGCCGAGGACACGACCACGATCGTGAAGTCCATGGCGCCGGCTTCCTTGAGCCGCTCGACCACGGTGGCCACGGTCGAGCGCTTCTGCCCGATCGCGACGTACACGCAGACAACGCCCTGGCCCTTCTGATTGATGATCGTGTCGATCGCAATCGCGGTCTTGCCGGTGCCGCGGTCGCCGATGATCAGCTCCCGCTGGCCCCGCCCGATCGGGATCATCGAGTCGATCGCCTTGATGCCGGTCTGGAGCGGCTCCTTCACCGGCTGCCGCACGATGATCCCCGGCGCGATGATCTCCACCGGCCGCGAAGCCGTGGTCTGGATCGGGCCCCGCCCGTCTACCGGCCGTCCCAGCGCATCCACCACCCGGCCGAGCATGGCCGGTCCCGCGGGCACCTCGAGCAGCCGGCCGGTGCGGCGGACCTCGTCGCCTTCCTTGAGCTTCAGGTAGTCGCCCATGATGGCGGCGCCGACGTTGTCCTCCTCGAGATTCAGCACCAGGCCGGTCACCAGCTCACCGGTCTCCTGGGCCGTGAACTCGAGCATCTCGCCCGCCTCGGCCGACATGAGGCCGTAGATGCGGGCGATGCCGTCGCGCACCTCGAGCACCGTGCCCACTTCGGACGTGTCCTGCGTGCCGAGATCGGCGGCCGCGATCTCCCTCAGGAGAACCTACTTCAGCTCGCCGGGGCGGAGGATCGTGTCGCTAGCCATGTAGTCGTCGGTGCGGGTGAGAAGGATCGCTGGCAAACCAGCTTGTGAAAATAATCACAATGACGCATACCCGGCAAGATACGGCCCCTCTTCGGCCCTCACACCCGGCTCCGCGTGTTGCCCCGCGCGAAGGCCTGGAGCACCCCCCTCGGCCCCAGTGCGCCGAGCGCCGAGGGAGCCACGTTGGCGATCCGCCGCACGGTGCTCGCGAGGTGGCCGGCGGAGGTGAAGTGGAGCACGCGCACGACCGTCGCGACCCGGAAGCCCGGGCTCTCGAGCAGCTGCGCGGCGCAGGCGACCCGGGTGAGGTCGATGACGCGCTTCAGGTTGGGCGCGCCGCCGGCGCCGAACTGGCGAGAGAGGTGCTCCCGGCTCACGGCCAGCTCGCGGGCGAGCGTCAGCGTGCGTACCGGGCGCTCGACGTCGCGCACCAGGATGTCCCAGGCCCGCCGCTGGAGCGGCTCCGACAGCCGGAGCAGGCGGGGGCCGTCGACCAGGGCCGCGTGCCGAGCGGTGGTGAGCGAGCAGCGGAGCACGAGATCGCCGACCACCGGGTCGTCCACCCCCTCGACGGCGAACGCCGTGACGGAGTGGCGCTCGCAGGCTGCGAGGAGCTCGCCGTCATCGGGGCGGAACGGGCCGTAGGCGACGATGGGGATGGCCGGGAGGCGGCGGCGAAGCTCGGCCACGACCTCTATCAGGCCGGCGTGGGGGCCGAGCACGACCGCATCCACCAACCGCGCCTCGAGTATGCGCTGCAGGCCGGCCACGGTGCGGCAGGTGACGACCCGGGGGCCGCCTCGCGGCAGACTCCGCCGCAGTGCGAGCGCGGCCGCGCGGCTCTCGAGCAAGGCGGCGACGGCGGCCACGGCTCAGGCCGCGTCGGACGGCGGCCGCGGCCGGCCTTCCCCGGTCGCGACCAGCGTGCGCACCATCTCTCCCGCGCGCTTCAGCACCCCGCGCGCGTTGTCGTAGGAGAGCGCCTCGAGGGCGCGATCGAGCGGCTCCCAGCGGAACGCGGTGATGCCTTCCTCCACCTGCGGGGACGGCTCCCCGCCGGCAGACTCGAAGAGGAAGAAGTGGCAGTACTTGTGAATGTGACGACCGCGGAAGCGGAAGTGCCAGTCGATGACGCGGATGGGCCCGCGCAGCGCCAGCGCGCCGAGCCCGGTCTCTTCGGCCGTCTCCCGCGCGGCCGCTTCGGCCGGTGTCTCACCGTCCTCGAGATGCCCCTTGGGAAAGCCCCAGTTGTCGTAGGAGTCCTTGATCAGAAGGTAGTGCGTGTCGGGATCGGACAACCGGAACACGATCCCGCCCGCGCTCACCTCGATGTCCGCCCGCCGCTTCCCCATCAGAAGACCGAGACCTTGAAGTAGCGCTTCGGGTTCGCCTTGACATCGGCGAGCAGCTGGCGGAGCTCGATCACGGCCCGTGCGGTCTCCACGTAGAGGGTCGAGTCCGAGGCCAGCCGGCCGAACGACCCGGCGGGGGACTGGAGCCGGCTGAGCAGCGAGTCGGCCGCCTGGAGGACCCGCACCACGCTCGTCTGGTTCTCGCGGGCCGCCGCCATGACCGAGCGGAAATCGGCGGCCGCCTGCCGGAGGTCGGTGCTCGAGGCCCGGGCGTTGTTCATGATCTCCTGGAACTGGTTCGCGTTGGTGGCGCTGTCCACCCGAGCCACAGTCCGCTCGAAACCCCGCGCGACGCCGGCGAAAGCGTCGGCCGAGGTGGCGACGCTCTGGCTCACCTTGTCGAGGCGATCGGCCTGCTGGTTGGTGAACTTCGCCAGCCGGTCGGAGATGCGGGTGAGGTCGTTCACGCTCTGGCGGACGTCGCGAACCGCGGTGGTGTCGAACACGCCTCGGATGCGCTGGGTCACGTCGGCCACGTCACCGGCGATCCGGCTCGCCTGCGCGGTCAGCTGCCCGATATCGGGGAGAGTGGCCCCGGGCCAGGCATCGCCGGGCGTGGCGTCCGACTCGATCAGCGCGGCCCGGACATTGGGGTCGTCCGGCAGCGGCTCGAACGGGATGATGTTGGCGGCCCACTCGCCGAAGAGGCTGCTGGAGGCGGAGATCACGGCGGGCTTGGCCGGGAGATCAACGTCCCGGTCCACGGTCAGGTCGGCGTCCACCCAGCCGTTCGGCGCCAGCCGGATTGCCTCCACCCGTCCGACCTTCACCCCCCGAAGGGTGACAGGCGCTCCGACGCCCAGCGCACCGACCGTGCGGAAGCGGGCGACGTGGGCCATGGCCCGCTTGTGGATGTCGGTCTGGCTCAGCCAGAGCGCGCCGCCGACCACCAGCGCGAACGATGCGAGCACGACCAGCCCGACGGAGAATTCGTTGCCGCGCTTCACGAGGCCGACCTCCGGGCCGGCGGCTCGACGGCGTCGGGCCGGCCCTCAATGAACTGCCGGACGACCGGATCGGTGGTCGCCTGGATCTCGGCCACCGTGCCCACCTGGCGGATGACCCCGTCGTGAAGCATCGCGATCCGGTCGCCGACGGTGAACGCGCTCCGCATGTCGTGCGTCACGATCAGGCCGGTGACGCCGAGATCCCGGGTGCGCTGCATGAGGCGGTCCATGACCGCCGAAGTGACGGGATCGAGCCCGGTGGTCGGCTCGTCGTATAGAATGTAGCGCGGCCGGAGAGCGACGGCGCGCGCGATCCCGACCCGTTTGCGCATCCCGCCCGACAGCTCGGCGGGGTAGCGATCCTCCTGCCCGCTCAGCTCCACGGTGGCGAGGCTCTCCTCGACGCGCGACTGGATGGTCGGCTCGTCGAGGCCCCGCTTCACCAGGCCGAGGCGAATGTTCTCCGCCACGGTCATCGAGTCGAACAGCGCGGCGAACTGGAAGACATAGCCGATGTGGGCCCGGACCTCGGCGAGCTCGTCGCGCCCGAGGTCGGGCACGCTCAGGTCGTCCACCTCGATGCGGCCGGCGTCGGGCTCGAGCAACCCGACGATGAGCTTGAGGGTGACGCTTTTTCCGCTGCCGGACGCGCCGATGATGACGCTGTTCATACCGATCGGGACATCGAGCGACAGCCCCGCCAGCACCACCTTTGGGCCGAACGCCTTGTGGACGTCGACCAGTCGGATCAAAGCAGGACCAGCGCCCAGAACGCGTCCAACACCAGGATCGCCTCGCAGCCCAGCACCACGGCGCGGGTGGTGGCCCGCCCGACCCCTTCGGCGCCGCCCTTGGTGTTGAGGCCCTCGAGGCTCCCCATCAGCGCCACGGCGGCGCCGAAGCTCGCGCTCTTCACCAGCCCGAACCAGATGTCCTTGAACTGGTAGAAGAGCCGGAGCCCCTTGAGGAACTCGGGCGTGGACAGATCGAGCAGGTTGATGGCGGTGATCCACCCCGACAGCACGCCGACCGCCATCGCGAACGAGGTGACCACCGGGAACATGACCGTGGCCGCCAGCACCCGGGGCACGACGAGATACGCGTACTTGTCGTAGGCCAGGGTCTCGAGCGCGTCCACCTGCTCGGTGACGCGCATCGTCCCGAGCTCCGCGGCGATGTTCGCGCCGACCCGGCCGGCCAGGGCCATGCCCGTGAGCACCGGCCCCAGCTCCATCATCACCGTCTTGCCAACCAGCGCGCCCACGAAGTAGAGCGGGACCGCCCCGGTGAAGATGTAAGAGGAAAGGAGCGCGAGGACGATGCCGGTGAAGATCGCGATGAAGATGGCGATCGGCACCGAATCCACCCCCAGCCGGACCATCTGCCCGAGCAGAAGCGGGCGCCAGGTCGCGACATCCGCCAGCGCGCGGGCCGCGTCGGTGCTCCAGCGGCCGACGCGCTGGACGAAGCTGCCCGGGTGACGAAGGACGTACGGAACGGGAAGCGGCATGGCTATGCTGCAAAGCTCGCCAGCGCCCGGCCGACGTCGCCCTCCCGCAGCCGCTTCAGCGCCCGGTCCCGCAGCTGTCGCACCCGCTCCCGGGTCACGCCGAGCATCGCACCGATCTCTTCCAGCGTGTGCTCCCGGCCGCCGTCGAGGCCGAAATAGAGGCGGAGGACTTTCGCGTCGCGGGCGGGGAGGGTCCGGAGCGCGCGCTCGATCTCCTCGGAGAGGAACTGGTCCATTGCCTGGGACTCGGCGTCGGCCTGGTCGTCCGCGATGAACCGGTCGATGAAGGACCGGTCGCCCTCGGGGTCGAGCGGGGCGTCGAGCCGGACCTCGGCGGTGTTCAACGCCGCGAGCGATTGCACCACGTCCACCGAGAGCCCGACCGCGTTGGCCACCTCCTCGGGCGTGGGCTCGCGCCGCAACTGCTGGCGGAGCGTCTCGGAGGTGCGGACGATCCGCGAGAGGTCGGCCGTGCGGTTGAGCGGAACCCGGACGGTGCGCCCGTGCCGGGCGAGCGCCGCGAGGATGGCCTGGCGGATCCACCAGACCGCGTAGGAGATGAACTTGACGCCCTGGTCCGGGTCGAACTTCCGCGCCGCCGTGAGCAGGCCCACGTTGCCCTCGCCGATGAGATCGGTGAGCGCGAGGCCCCGGTTCTGGTACTTCTTGGCGACGGAGATCACGAAGCGGAGGTTGCGCTTGACCAGCTCCTGCATGGCCTCCTCGTCGCCGGTGCGCACCTTCCGGGCGATCGCGATCTCCTGCGGCTGGGTGAGCAGCGGGGTCTGACTTACCTCATGGAGGTACTGGTCCAGGATGTCGCGATCAGCATCGTAGACGCCCAGACTCTTGGCCGTCTCCCGCTTGCGGCCGCGGCGCGGCTTCTTGGGTGTGGCGGCCAGAATCTCGGCGGTGGTGAGGTCGTCGCTGAGGGGCGCCAGGGGCGGGGTCGGGGGAGTCGAGGCGGGCGCGGATCGCTGGGTTTTCTTCTTCGCCATGGCTCCTCGGAGGCCCTGCCGGATGCGCCTTGGGGGCGGCACGGTTCTGCTTGACACCCCCCCGGGCGCGGACTAGCTTGCCGTGCTGCCGTCGCCCAGGCATGGGGCGAGCCAATATTAATGGGGGCGTAGCTCAGTTGGGAGAGCGCGTGAATGGCATTCACGAGGTCAGGGGTTCGATCCCCCTCGCCTCCACGGCTCGCCGGTCCGTCGGCACGCGCCGGCCGGCCCCGAGTGACGCGGTTGCGGCGGCTTTGCCGCAGCACTAGAATCCTGACCGCGCACGCGGGAATAGCTCAGTTGGTAGAGCACAACCTTGCCAAGGTTGGGGTCGCGGGTTCGAGTCCCGTTTCCCGCTCTGCAGCACCGAAGGACACACGTCGCGGGGTGGAGCAGTCTGGTAGCTCGCCGGGCTCATAACCCGGAGGTCGTGGGTTCAAATCCCACCCCCGCTACTGGCGGACGGTCGAGGCGGGAAGGACGGGGGTGCCACGCAACCCGCCCTTCCCGCCTTTCCCGCTGGAACAAGCAACACGGGCGGTTAGCTCAGTTGGTTAGAGCGCCACGTTGACATCGTGGAGGTCACAAGTTCGAGTCTTGTACCGCCCATGCCGGAGCCGCGCCGGCGCGGCTTCAGAGCGCGCTCATAGCTCAATTGGATAGAGCATCTGACTACGGATCAGAAGGTTGGGGGTTCGAGTCCCTCTGAGCGCACTGCCTCAGGTACTGAAACCACAGATTGTTGCCAGTCTCAAGGCCGCTCACAGGAGCGGCTTTTCTGCAATCCCGGCCTGGTGCTCCGGCTGCCAACGGCAAGGTTGGGTGCGCGTGCCGCTCGGCGCTCGGCGCTCGGCAAGGATCATTTCGCATTGGGCGGCGGCGGCGGCCAGGATCCCCCGTTCTCCACCTCTTCCACCACCTCCACGGGCTTCGGGCTGTGAATGACCCGGGCTCGCGTAACGCACTGGCGCTACAGTAGCTTGTGGCAGGAGGTTCACTTGCCCGCACGAGCAGCGCCGGTCTGATGACCGCAGGTTCGACGTCGGGCGAGCCCGGCAGCCCGTTGTGGAGGGTCGTGGCCGCCGCCGCGCTTACATGCGTCGTCGCGTTGTTCAACCACTTTCCCCTGACATACTTCGACTCCGGAGGATACCTCAAGAACGCGTACGCGTTCGCCCATGGCGTACATCCGCCGACCAGAGGCGGCCCCTTCACCAACCCGTTTTTCTACCGCCCGATCGCGTACTCGCTCTTCCTGACGCCGTTCGCCACGCCAGCGACGCTCTGGGCGCTGCCCCTTGCGCAGGGTATCCTGGTCGCGTTCGCCGTGAACCTCGCGCTACGGTGCGCCGGCGTGTCGCTCTCCACGCGGGGGTTCCTGCTCCTGATTGCCGCGCTGGCCGTAGGGACCAGTCTGCCCTGGTTCTCCGGGCAGATGATGCCGGATATCTTCACCAGCGTCGTCATTCTCCTCGCCTTCACCACCCTGTGGGGTGGCGACCAGCTCAAGCTCTGGGAGAAGCTCGCCACAGCGGGTCTCCTGACGTTGAGCCTCGCCAGTCACCTGAGCCACCTGCCCCTCTACGTTGGGCTGCTGGCGGTGGGCCTCGTCTGGCGCAAGCTCGCCGACGGCGAGACGCTCCTGCCGCGCGATCTCGCGCTCCGCGCCGTCGGGCCGCTCGCGCTCGCGGTCGCGGGGTTGGTGGCGTCGAACTGGCTGGTCGACCGGAAGCCGGTACTCTCGGAGAGCGCCGACCTGTTCTACCTCGCGCGTCTGGTCGGTGACGGGACCGCGCAGCGTTACCTCGACCGCGCGTGCGCCACGCGGGGGTACCTGCTTTGCGCGAAGCGGGACAGTCTGCGGTATGACTCCGACTGGTTCCTGTGGGACCCGGCCGGGCCGTGGACGGAGTACCAGCAGGATCCGGCCTTCCTGACCGAGGCGGGAGACATCGTGAGGGGGACCCTGCGGGAGAGATGGCGCAGGCAAGGCGTCGCGTCGCTCTGGAACGCGAGACGCCAGCTCCTGACCTTCGGTACCGAGCCTGGTTGGCAGCGATCGGAAGTCGAGGTGGCCCCAGCCCTGGCGGCCTTCGGCCCGTCCACCCTCTCGGCGTACCGGGCGTCGCGCCAGGCGCAGCGCGCCTTGCCCCTCGCGGCGGCGAGCGAAGTCCAGAAGGCCTGCGTATGGCTCGCCCTGGTCCTGTTGGTCGGATGCTTGCCCGTGCTTTGGGCGCGGAGGCGCCGCGCGGTTCTCGCCTTCCTCGGGATCGGGCTCGCCGGCGTGGTCCTCAACGCACTCGTAATGGGGACGCTCTCGTCCGTAAACGACCGGTATCAGAGCCGGGTCATCTGGCTGGTGCCGCTCTTGGCCTGGGTCGCCATGGCGGAGGTATCCCGCACGCGACCTCGCCCCGCCGCGTCTCGGGCTCGGAGCGGCTGATGCCCGGCGCCTCCCGGCTGAAAGCATGGAGCCTCGAGCTTGTCGCTGCGGCGCTCGTCGTCCTGGTGTCGGCTACAGTGCTCGTCATCCCTGCGTCGTGGAGAGCCGATCCTCGCCCGGTCCCGGACGCGGTCGAGTACGCGATAGGCGCGCGGAGCCTCGCCCAGTCGGGCAGTTACACGATCCATGTGCTCGGCAACCCCTACCCGCCGCGCTACCCGTTCGGCCTCTCGGCGCTGCTCACCCCCGCGTATCTGCGGCCGAACGTCAGATTGAGCAACGGACTCTACGGCGCACTGGCGTTCGCAGTCATCGGCGTTCTTTGCGTCTATCTCCTGGCCCGGAAAGCGATCGGCTACGCCGCCGGCGTTACGGCAGGCGTGACCCTCCTGCTCTCCCCCCCGTACCTCGAGTGGAGCCACCAGGTCATGGGGGAGACGGCTACGGCAGCGCTGGTCTCCGCCATCGCGCTCTGTCTCTACCTCGCGGCGTCGCGCGGCAGAGACATGCATCGGTTGGGATTGCTCTTCGGTCTCGGTCTCCTGTGCGGTCTCGCCCTTCTCGTGCGCTTCCCGAACGCGGTCTTGCTCGTGGCGGTCCCGTTGGCTCTGCTCCTCGCTTGTCGGGCCGCAGGACCGGGTGCCCGCGGCTGGGTCTGCTTCGGTATCGGGCCCGCGGTGGCCGCGGCCGCACTGGCGGCGTACTCACTCCGCACGTTCGGGACGATCTCCGGAACCGGCTACCGTTTCTGGGTGCCCTACTGGTACTCCTCGCTCGGCAAGACGTTCTCGCTCTCCTACGCCTTCGGCGCCCCCGGCGCCTGGGATCGGCCGCCGGGCGACGTTCCCAATGCGATCTTCTACTCGAAGGAGGCGTCCCGGCAGGCCTTCTCCGTCTGGTCGCTCCTGGTGGCGTTGGGGGGCGCCATCCTCGCCTGCCGGTCGGTCAAGACTCCCGTGCGAGCCGTTTGCGCGTTCGCCCTGCTCTTCTCGGTGCTCACGCTCGGTCTCTATTCCAGCTACTACTACCAGAGCCTCCGATTCATGGCGCCGTTGGTCCCTCTCGTCGCCCTCGCCGTCGGCGCCGGCGCGGGTTGGGCCCTTCGGCTCATCCGAGATGGCGCCCGTCAAGGCAACTGGTTGCGCGTGGGGACCTGCTCAGCCGTCTGCGTGATCGCGCTCGCCGGGATGGTCAGCTCGCTGGGACCAGCCTTGCGGCAATGCTTCATGTATCAGCGTTACGTCCGCCACAGCCGATCGCTGTACGAGTTTCCCTCGCAGACGGCTACGGCGGCAGCGTACCGCCGCGCGGTCCCGGCCGGCAGCGTCATCGCCACGGACCTAGTTCCTCCGTTGCTCGACGACGCTGGAGCCGTGGCGGGCAACATCGTGCTTCCCTTCATTCGGATGGGCTACTGGGCCTCGCCGCACTTCCGGAGCGTCGGGACGTTCGTGGAGCGACAAGACTTCATCTGGGCGTCGGTCCACCGAGGGCAAGCGGTCTACACGGACTCGTACAGCCTCGAGGGGCTGCGCATGAAGGCCGACTCGAACGTCGAGCTCAACCGATCCCTGAGACGATATCAGCTCGCGGTGATTGCTCGGGAGGGTCCGGTGACCATATATCGGCTCATGGAAACTCCTTGCGACTCTGTAGCTCTCCTCGAGCATCCCTGCGCCAACGCGTCAATGTACGAGATCGAAGGCAACGACGTTGCGGCCGCTCACCACTAGCAGGAGTTGCGCGCCCTCGTAGCGGACGGTGATGGGTGGCGCCGCGAGGCTACCTCCGAGCGGATACTGCCAGACGACCCCACCGGTGGCGTAGTCGATCGCGAAGAGCGTGCCTTGGTGCCCAACAAAGGCCACACCGCCCGCGGTGGCGACCAGCCCGCTCGGATTGGGACCGAGGTCGGGGTCTCCGTCTGGGAGGGCTGCCTCCCATACCTGCTCGAGTGAAGGGACGGCCAGCGCCCGCACCCCGTACCACAGAGGGCCCACGTTGTGGGAATACCCGCTCGCGGCCGAGCGACCCGCGCCACTGTCCGGAGCCACGTACAGCGTCGCCTGCTCTCGCACCGGCACCAGCAGCAGATGGCGCTCGGCGACGTAGGCCGGAGGCCACCAATTCGTGGCACCATAGATACCGGGTCGCACCACGAGTCCGGCTCGCGTCGGTCGCAAGCCAACCTGGCGAAGCGGACTCCCGTCGGCCGCCCGCCGGTCCGACCATGTCTGGGTCGCGAAGGGGGCCGCCCGCGCCAGCTGACCGGTCTCCCGGTCGAGGACGTAGGCGAACCCGTTTCGGTTGGCCTGTATCACCAGGGGGCGGCACGGGCTCCCGCTGGCGCAGTCGGTGACGAGTATCGGGGCTTGCGTGGCATCCCAATCGAACTCGTCATGCGGCGTGAACTGATAGCGCCACCGTAACCGGCCGCTGGCGACGTTGACCGCGAGGAGCGCATCGGTCGGGAGGTTGGCTCCGGGGCGCCGCACTCCAGCGAGATTCGGGTAGGGTTGGCCCACGCCCCAGAAGACGAGATCCAGCTCGGGGTCGTAGGTGCCCGTCATCCAGGTGCCTCCGCCGCGCGGCTCGGCCCCACCCCAGCTGGCGGCATCGGAGTCACCCCGTGCGGGCACCGTCGGGAGGCGCCAGCGGACCTGTCCCGTCGCCGCGGCCACCGCCACCAGCGCCCCGCGGCCCCCCTCGTCTCCCCCGCCCAAACCCACCACGAATCCATCGCCCACCGCGAGCGGCGCACTCGTGGTGATCGTACGCCGCTCGCCATCGTCGAGATCCGTTATCCACCGACGTTGCCCCGTCGCGGCGTCCAGACCCACCAGACGGCCATCGCTCGTCCCATACGCCACGATGCCCCCCGACAGCCCCGGCCCGCGATTGGAACCCGGGCGGCTGCGTTCTTTCCAGCGGGACGGTTCAACGTGCTCCCACCGCACCCGACCGGACCTAAGCTCGATAGCGTACGCAGCCCCCGACGGAGCGCTGACGTACACCAAGTCGCCGGACACGAGGGGAGTGGCGGCAATGGTCGCGCCGCTGCCATACTCCAACTGCCGCACCCAGCGGGGGCGCAGGCGAGCCACAGTCTGCCGGTTGATGTCGGTAAGCGGGCTGAAACGGTAGCCGTCGTAGGTACGGGCGAAGCTGAGCCAGCCGTCGTCTGCCGCGGCGGCAACCAGCCGGGCCGCTGTCACCGGCAGGATCGGCGGGAGGCCGGCTGCCGGCCGACTGGCGGGTGCGGCCTGACGCTGGCGGAGCCACGCCACCACCTGCCACGCGGCGCGGGCATTGAGCGGCTGCGCCCGCATCTCCGTGCCCGGGATGCCGCGGGTGATCGCCCGAAAGAGATCCCAGTCGGGCAGCGCTTGCCCAGCACTGCCGAGCAGGGACGGCGCACTGGCCCCGGCCGCATCCGATCCGTGACAGCCGCCGCAGGTTCGAACGAAGTGCTGCTCGCCGGCGGCCAAGGCCGCGGCGGAATCCGGTGGCCTGAGATTGTCCGGACTGACCCTGATCAACGACGCCTGGCCACTGAGGAGTGGGGTGAGGTCGACCAGGTGGCCCACCACTAGCACCCCCCAGGGCACATCGGGCAGCTGGCCCGCCAGCTTCAGGGCACCGATCCCGACGAGGTTCCGGCGACCCGGCGTCCACAGGCCCGCCACCGCCAACACGGCCGCGGCCGGTCCCGCCCACCACAGGAACCGTCTCCAGGTGCGAGCGTGCCTCACGATTCACTCCGGAGGATCGGGAGCCGTGGGCGCTCCGGGCCTCCAGTCGGGATCACTCGCCCGTCGGGCCCCGAGACCGGGGGGTACAGTTGTTGGTGCCCCGGCCCACCGGTCACCCTGCGGTGCTCCATTCGGCGGACGACCGTGTGTTCGATCACCAGATCGAAAACGATCCGGTCCATCACTTCGTCCACGATCTTGCCGACCCGCTTGCCCAGGAGCTGCCGAATCGGTTGCCGAATGCCGGCGATCAAGCGACGCCGGTGGTCGTTGCGAAACCACACGTGGTTCTGAAACTCCCGGTCGGTCACGCTCAGGCGGTGTTTGCCGGCGAAATGCCGAAGACTGGAACGCAGCCACGCGTCGCTCCACCGCAGCAGGAAGTGGGGCACGTCCACCCACGCGAACGGCGGGGGCGCCAGGTGCGTCACCACGGCGTCGGGCTCGAAATAGATGGCGCCTCCCGCCTCGCGGGCCGCCAGGCAGAAGTCGACGTGGTCGAAGAAGGACAGGAGCTTCTCGTCGAGGGCGCCGAGTCGGTCGAGCGCGCTGCGGCGCACGAGCATGCAATGGAACTCGACGAGATCGATGGGCTCACGGTGCATCTGTGGACGCACCTCGGCGACCGGCCGGTTGACGTGCCGATGCTTCTCGTGCAAGTGACGCCCTCCGTCGTCGACAATCGACAGGTCGGCGCCCGCGGTGTGAACGATGTCCGGGGCACCGCTTCCGTCGATGCCGTAGCAATAGAGGGGGCCGACCACCCAGGCACCGGTGTCCTCGGCGCAGCGCAGCAGCGCCTCCAGCCAGCCCGGCTGCACGAAGACGTCGTTGTCGACGAAGGCCACGTACTCGGTCCGCCCGTATCGCACGCCGATGTTCCGAGCCTCGTTCGAGGTGAGATAGCGCTCTGTGCGCAACAGCGTGAACCCGCGCGCCGCCGCCTGCTGGGCGAGGTAGCGGCGCAGCGGCGGCGGGGAGTTGCCGTCCACGTAGACCAGCTCGAACGGGATCGTGGCGGCCGCATAGATGCTCTCCAGCGAAGCCTGGGCCTTGCTGAATTGCTCCCGCGGCACCACCACGATCGTGACTTGAGGCTCGGTCATGGCGCTCTTCCCCTCCTTTCAGTCGGCCTGCATGGGCGGCACGCGAGTCGTGAACGTCGGCGCCGGGGAGGCGTGACGCGGCGGCGCGGCACGGTCACGCCGGGCGCGCTCCGCGGGCCGCACAACGGCGTGCTCGAGCACTACGTCGAAGAGAATCCGGTCAACGGCCTTTGCCGGATACTTCATCGGCCGCGTGCGCAGGAGCTGCCAGAGGAATGCCGGCAGCAGGCGGCGCCGATGGGCGCTGCGCCACCTCCAGTGGGTCCAGAGCTCCGGATCGTCAGGGTCAAGCCCATGCTTCCGAGCGAAGTGCCGAACCGTCGGCCGGAGCCAGGCGTTGCTCCACCGGAGGAGGAAGTACGGCATGTCCGAGAAGGGGAGCGGCGGCGGCAGCGTGTGCGTCACGACCGCCGTCGGCTCGAAGAACACGCTTCCGCCGGCGGCACGAATGCTCAAGGCGAAGTCCGCCGGCTCGAAGAAGCACCGGACCGCCTCGTCGAGTGGTCCCACGCGCTCGAACACGTCGGTGCGCACCAGGACGCAGTAGAACTTCACCAGATCGCACCGCTCTCGTCGAAGGACCGGAGCCTCGGCAACCGGCCGAGGCGAGATCTGCGGGATGTAGTGAAGCCGACGGCGTCCCCTCTCCTCGACGATCCGAAGTTCTGCGTCCGTGTAGTGGACGACCCGCGTACCGCGTTGGTCCACGCACATGAGCGGGCCGACGACCCAGGCGCCGGTCTCTTCGGCGCAGCGGACCAGCGCCTCCAGCCAACCCGGCTGCACCAAGACGTCGTTGTCGACGAAGGCCACGTACTTGGTCCGCACCTGTCGGACGCCGAGATTCCGAGCCTCGTTCGAGGTGAGATAGCGATGCGTGCGCACCAGCGTGAACCCATACGCCGCTGCCTGCCGGGCGAGGTAGCGACGCAGCGGTCTCGGCGAGTTGCCGTCTACATAGACCAGCTCGAACGGGATCGTGGTGGCCGCATAGATGCTCTCCAGCGACGGCCGGGCCTTGCTGAACTGCTCCCGCGGCACCACCACGATCGTAACCTCAGGCTCGGTCATCGACGTTCCCCCGCCCCGCTGTCCCTCCGAGTCCGGGTCGCCTCGAGGTAGACCATCCGCTGGCTCACCCCGCCCAGGATCCCTCCCGTGACATAGGCGACATCGGCGATGTATCGCAGGGCCGAGAGCGCCAGCGAGCGGACGGGCCTCCGGACGTCGAGTCCTGGCGCGAAATACCATGCGGCCGCGAGCGCGGCGCCCAGGGCCCCGGTCCACCCGACGGCGCGGGCACCGGCGGCGAAGCCGGCGAGGGCGACCAGCACGCCGAGATGCATCGCGTGGTAGCTGCTGAGGAACACCATGCCCGGAACCGGTGACGGCGCGCTCAGGACCCGGGAGATCCCGAACGGGCTGTCGTTGGTCTCCGAGAGGTCATAGCGGTAGAACTCCAGCCGGCGCTTCGGGCCATGCTTCCGATAGAGGTAGGCATGCCCGTAGCCATAGCGAAACCACTGGACCAGGAGCCCGCGGAGCGTGGAGCGGTGAAAGTGCGTGACCTTGGCCGCGGGCTCGAACCAGAGCTCGTAGTCCGCCCGCGCGACCCGGATGCACAGGTCGATATCCTCGCCGGTCGCACAGCGCCCGTCGAAGCCGTTGACGGCCTCGAGGGCGCTCTTGCGAAAGGCCGCATTCGCCGTGGCGAAGAAGGGATGAAAGACCCCGACGCCGTGGCGAGGCAGATAGCCCTTCCGATAGCCGCTCTTGGTGATGTCGATGATCACGGTGCCCCCTCGTCGCTCCGTCCCATCCGCATCAGGGTCTCCGCCACGCAGAATTCCTCCACCAGCCCGCCCACCCGTGACTCCGAAAGAATCTCCCCCCCGACCGCGCCGATGTGCGGGTTCAAGTAGAACGGGCGGACCATCCGCTCGATCCATCCGGGCTCCGCCCGGCAGTCGTCGTCGCTGAAGAGAATGACGTCGCCGGTCGCCTCGGCGATGCCGCGGTTCCGGGCCGCGGGGATGCCGGGCACCATCTCCACTACGGCGCGGAGCGGCAGCCGGGAGCGGAACGCCTCGAAGACCTGCTCGTTGCTCCGCGTGGAGTTGTTGTCCACCACGAGGACCTCGTCCGGCTGGAGCGACTGCGCCACCAGAGACGCGAGCAGAACGGCCAGCATCTCGGGCCGGTCCTTGGTCACCACCACGACTGACGTCCGCAACCGGGCCGGCTGGCTCATGCTCGGATCTCCTTCAGGTAGGCGATCGCCCCGGGGACGAGCTCGGAGATCTCCGGATCGCCACCGCCGAGCACCGCACCGTACGCGTCGGCCAAGGGATGGAGCGCCGCCGGCAGGCCGATCCTCTGCTTGGTGAGGGCCCGCCGGATCGCCGGGACGGTGAGCGGAACGACGACCTGGCCGCTGGCCGCCGAGCGATTCACGGCCATCAGTTGCGCGACCTTCCAGAAGCCGCGCAGGAAGTCGAGGGCGCCCAGCTTGTACATGGCCGGATCCTCGAGCAGCTCGCCGAAGAGCATCTCCTCCTCGATCAGGAAGCGGCTCACCAGCGGGCCCCAGGTCGTACGCGAGGGCCTCTGAACCGCCGCGCCCTCGAGGCAACGCTCCGGCACACTCGCGAGGGCGAAGGCGTCCGGGTTGGACGGCTGCCAGAGGATCGACTGCCAGCTCTGCTCGAGATCCTGCGGGTCCAGCTGAAAGGCAGCATTGGCCAGCCGCACGAAGATCCGGAGCCGCCGGCGCACCAGCGGATCCTGGGCCTGCTGCTCGCGTACCGCGGCTTGCAGGAGCGCGAGCGACGGAGGCCGCTCGGGATCCGCCACAAGGAGGAGCAACAGCTCATCGACGTTGAAATGGACGCTGGAGACGAGGTGCGCGCCCCAGAGCGACGCGCCCCAAAGCCGCTGGGTGGCTCGGACCACTCTCCGCACTGACTGGAGCACTTCGGGGCACGCCTCTTCCGCCAGTGGTGCGTCGAGCGCCACCTCGACTGACCCCGAAGCGCGCGCGACGGGGAGGGTCTGCGCTGCACCGTAGAATCGGTCGAGGTGGGTGAGCAAAAACGCCGTCGTGTCCTCTGCGATGCCCGGGTCATAGGTCCGGAAACGCCGACGACGATGGGCTGCGAGGCGTTCGACCAACGCCCGTCCCGTTGAATCGAGGGACTCTTTGCCGGCCTCGAGCGCTTGGGCCCGATCGAACGTGAGCGGACGCCCATTCAAACCGTCGATCGCCTTGAGAACCTCGCCCACCGCCTTGTAGCAGACATTGTTGCGGGTGACCGTCTCGGCGCTGTACTTCCGGGTCTCGAGGAAACGCCACCCAAAGAGGCTCCACCACACCTTGATCTCGGCAAGCAGGCCCGCATCGAGCGCCTCGGCCGCCGGCGTGGGTAGCTCGCGCACGTAGTCCCGGCCGTAGAGCAGTCTCCAGGTGGCCTTCCCCTCGGTAAAACGGAACCGGAAATGGTCGTTGACCCGAACGTCGCGCCTGAGGGTGGCCTCGTCTACGATCCGCAAATGGGCGTCGAAGAGGCGCGTCGCGCGGGCGAGCCGCCCGTAGGCCCGGACGAGCTCCGCACGGTCTGCCGGGGTCAGCCCCTCGTGGATCAGCAGAAAGTCGATGTCGCTGACCAGCGGCAGGACCTCGCCCTTGGCGCTTCCCCGCGTCAGGTAGACGGCCCGGATCGCGGGGTACCTCCGGAACAGCCGCACCGCCAGCCGGGTCGCGACCCCGTATGCTCCCTGGTACGCCTGCAGTATCGGCGGCACCGAGGTGGCGAGGACGAAGCGCCGGACGAGCCGGCGAGCCGGGCCGGCGCTAGTGGGCGCGCGCATCGCTCACTCGCTCGTAGACCGCCTCGACCTGTTGCGCCGAGCGGTCCCAGCTGTAGTGGTCCGCGACGTAACGGCGGGCGGCCGCGCCGAGCCCGCGCGCCATATCCGGCTCGCTCAGCAGATGCAGTACCGCCGCGCCAAAGGCGTCGGTATCCTCGTCCGGAACGACCCACCCGGTCCGCCCGTGTTCCAGCAGCCTTCCCGACCCGGCGAACGAAACGATCGGCTTGCCGGCTGCCATGTAGTTGAGGAGCTTCTGCGGGGTGCCCGCGCAGGCGGTACGCGGATTCAGGGCGACGTCGGCGCCGGCCAGCTGCGCCGGCAGCGCCCGGAAATCCGAGGGAACCGTCTGGATGAGGTCGCGCACGCACAGCTCGAGGGCAAGGCGGTCGTATTGCTCCAACGAAGAGCTGCCGACCACGAGGAGGCGCGCGTCCTTCCTCGTGTCCACCACGGTCCGGAATGAGCGGACGAGCAGGTCGATCCGCTGGTAGGGCGCGAGGTTGCCGGCGAACACGAGCGAAGGCGTGTCGCGCCGTCCGGCCCCGTGGCCGTTCAGCGGAAATGCGTCCAGCTCGACCCCGCTCTCCACCACCGAGACCCGATCCGCGCTGGCAGCCCCCGCACCGATCAGTCCGTCGCGGATGTTGTCGGTCACCGTGATGACGTGGTCCGAGCGCTTGGGCACCCATCGGTCGAGCGCCCTGCCGATGGCACGTTTGACGCCGCTGGGCAGCCCGAGGGGATAGTACGGCAGCTCTGTTTCGAGAAGGGTGTGCGCGTCGTACACGATCGGGAGCGGGCGGCGGCCGCGGGCGCAACGCGCCACCAACAGGCCTTCGTAGTGGTGGGCATGGATGACGTCGATCTCGTGCGTGGCCAGGAATTGCCGCAAGGCGAGGACCAGCATCGGGTCCACGATCGTCAGCTTCCCGCAGGAGGGGCCCGGAGAGACCTTGCGATAGGCCGCCACCCTCGGGATCCGGTGGACGGCGAAGGGAAGCGTCTGGTCGTCTTGCCCGAGGTGATAGGTGATGACATGGACCTCGTGCCCCCGGCGGCTCAGCGCCTCCGCCATGCGGAGGATACGGATGGGCGTGCCCCGCGGGCACGGGAAGGGACAGGCCGCGACCATCGCCACGCGGTAACGCCGGCTCATGCCAGCACCCTCGGCACCGGAGCCAGTCTGGCCGCCCACTGGGCGACGAGCGCGGCGTTGGCCTCGCGGTCGGGGCCGAGTCGGAGCTCATAGACGGCGCTTCGGCGCACCAATGCGACCGACGCCAGGAATCGCGACCAGAGAATCGGCGCCTGCCGCCCCACGTCGCCCAGGTCCAGCCGCAGCAGATACTCGAGGAGCTGCGGAATGCCGCTCCCCGCCACGCAGAAGCGAAGCAGCGCCGCGAAGCCCCGGAGTCGCGAGAGCGGGACGATGCCGGCCTTGCCGGCGCCGACCCGACGACCCACCAGGACCATCCCGGGCTCGGCGGCGCCCGCGATCCGGTCGGCGTAGTACCGCGCGTCGATCAGCACCTTCGGCCCATGGCGGGAGCGGCGGAACCGGTGCAGAAAGCGGGAGGGCACCGCGAGGGGCGTCCCCTCCACCACGCCGATCCGGATCGGGAACGGATGGAGCCGCCCGCCACGGGAAACGAGCGGCACCTCCTCGGAGAGAAGGCTGAAGTCGCGCCGCTCGAGCAGCGATAGCGCCAGCGTGGTCTTGCCGGCGCCGGACGGCATCAGACAAAGAACCGCGTGCCCGCCGTGTACGACGCCCATCGCGTGGATCCGGTGCAAGCCCCGGCGGTCGAGCTCCTCGCCGACCCGGGTCATGATCAACAGGTAGCACTTCTCGCGGAGGAGATCCCGGTCCAGGCTGTGCACCTCGACCCGGCGGTGGCGCATGTCGTAGATCACCAGCGCGTTGCCCCCGGAGTCGTAGTAGCGCACCCCCCGATGCTGGTACACCACGGCGTCCTTCGTGTGTACCAGCGGCGTCGTTCCCTCCGGGATGCGCTCGTATGGGGGCTGGCCCACCACGAGCTGCACCTCGAGGGCGATCGCCTCACCGGCCGGCGGGGCGGCCCTCAGGAAGAGCGAGAAATCGGCCTCGACCAGGGTCAGGCACTCCGGGTCGGTTGACAGCACCGTCGCCGGGACGCCATGAAATGCGAGGTCCAGCCGCCGCGGCGCCGTCACGCGGGGGACCCCTCGACCACGAGCGGCCGCAGGAGCCACACCGCGTTCGCTCGAAGCAGGAGAATGCAGAGCAGCAACTCGGAGCCCACCGTCGTCCAGGCCGCCCCCAGCGGGCCCCAGCGCGGAATCGCGACGAGGTTGGCGCCGATGTTGAGGGCCACGCAGATCGCGAGGAGCGCCAGCAGGTCGCGCTCCCGGCAGATCGCCTGCGAGACCATCATCGCGATATTGCCCACGAACAACAGCGGCAGCGAGAGCACCAGCACCCGGAGCAGCGGGGCGGCGTCGGCATACTGTCCGCCGAACGCGAGCCGCACGACCACGCCCGCCGTCAGGGCGATGACCCCGGCGATCCCCAATCCGATCCACCCGGCGCTCGTGAGCGCCCGACTCATGTAGGTTCTGAGTCCATCCCACTCCCGCCGGGCCGCCATCGCCGCCAGCAGCGGGAACAACACGGTCGTCGCCGGCCGGACGGCGAAGCGCGACGCCTCCAGCACTTTGTAGGCGGCTTGGTAGCTCGCCACGTCGCTGTAGGAGCCCATGAAGCCGAGCATCACCGTGTCCACTCTGGCGTGGACCAGGGTCAGGAGCGACACCATGAACAGCGGGAAGGATTCCATGGTGATGTCCTTCGCCCGCCCCGCTCCCCACGAGAGCCGTACGGGGCCGACCCGGCGCCGCACGATGGCGTAGCCGACCAGCACGAGGATCGCGTTCGCGGCGACGTGCGCCACGAGGATCGCCCTGAAGCCGAGGTTCGTCCGGATCACGAGCAGAATCAGACCGACCAGCGCCAGTCTGCAGCAGACCCCCGCGACCGCGTTGTGAACCAGGCGCCCGATCCCCACGAACAGCGATCCGAAGCTCAGGTACAGCTCCTCTAAGCCCACATACGCCGAGGTGAGCAGCATGACGGGCAAAAGCTCCGGCCGCACGACGAAGGTGAAGGCGTTGACGAGAGCGAGGTAGACTGCGAAGAGCGGGAGCCGGAACGAAATGACTTCGGACATCGCCTTGAGGGCGTTGCCCGGATCGCTCGCGGCGCTGCGGACCAGCTTGCGGTGGGTGCCCAGCTCGGTGAAGAGAACGACCATCCCGGCCAACGTCGCCGCGAAGAAGAACTCGCCCATGGCGGCCTTGTCGAGGTACCGGGTCAGCAGGGCGAGCGTGACGTAGCCCGCGACCTTGTAGAACAGGTGCGAGCCCAGGGCCACGCCCATGTCGCCCGCCAGCTTGGGCACCCGCGCGCCACCGGGGGCGCTCACACGAACCTCAGAACCAGTTGCCAGTACGCGACCGCGACACGGTCCAGCGCTTCCTTAGCCACGCGCTGGAGCCGCGTGGGCGTGAGCTCCTCACGGAAAGGAAGCGGCCCTCCTTTGAGCAGCTCCCGGTCGGGCACCCGCCGCTCGCGCTGGACCGCCCGTCGCCGGGCGAGAATCGCGGGCAGGTGACGAACGGTCCATCCCACCGCCCTGACCCACTCCGGCAGCCAGCCTTTGGCGATCACGGTGACGAGCTGCGCGACCTCATAGGCCGCAAGCATGGGGGCAAGGAGAAGGAGCGTTTGCCATTGGAAGTACTTGAGCAGCACGAGCCAGCGATTCCGGATCAGGCAGTAGACCCGGAGCGAGGCGTAGCTGCCTCCCGGCCGGAACGACAGTCCGGGCGTGCCGTCGAGGTGCTGGCACCGGGCCGAGGAAACCCCGAGGATCTCGCGTCCCCGGACTCTGGTGCCGACGCCGAAGTCGTGATCCTCGTAGTTGAACAGGAAGGACTCGTCGAAGGGCTGGCTCATCCCCAGGCGCCGGCGGTCCACGAGAAAGCACCCGGTTCCCAGCGAGCCGATCCGTCTCGTGATCGCGGGAACCTCGTGGTCGCGCCATCCCGCGTGATGCAGCGTCATGCCGCCGAGGAAGTGGCACTCGGCGCCGTCGAACTGCACGATGTCAGGACAGTTCGCGTAGAGAATCCGGGGCACGGCGACGGCCGCCTGGGGATCCGCGTCGAGCGCGGCCGCCAGTTGCGCGCCGACACCCTCCGGGAGAATCATGTCGCTGTCGAGGAAGAGGATCCGGTCGCAGGACGCGGCCTGGAAGCCCTCGTTCCGCGCGGCTGCAGGCCCGCCGTTCCGATCGAGGCGGACGACCCTGACGTTGGGAAAGTGCTCGGTTACGAGTCGAAGGCTCGCATCCACCGACGCACTGTCAACCAGCAGGAGCTCCTGAAAGCCCGGCTTCTGCGCAAGCGCGGCGCTCAGCGAGCGTTCAAGGTACGTCGCGCCGTTGTAGTTGATCATGCATAGGGTCAGCTTCCCCTGATGGCTCATCCGGCTCGGGGGTTGGAGTTGCCCGGTACCAGGGCGACCGACTGCCTGTGAGTGGCGTTAGCCGGTCGCGGAGCAAGAACTGCTCCGACCGCGACCGACCCAGTGATCGGGGTCGGACACCAGAGGTCTATGGCCAACCGGACAATGACTTGGGTGGGCTGGACGAGGGGCGCCCCCGGACGGTTCACTGGCCAGAGCTACGAGCCAGGGTTTGGGCTCTGGGAGGGGGGGTGTGGCGTGACCGCTACAGCCGACTCGAGCAACCCCCTCAAGGGGCGGAATGTGAACCCCGCCTCTCTGGCATCGCGGACGATACCGGGGAGAGCCGACGCGGTCTGGCCCCGATCGCCGCGGAGATCGCGCGGGTCGCCGTCGTGAAGCAGCACGATTGCGCCGCGGCGAAGCCGGCTCCTGAGGCGCCGGCGAATGACCTCCACGCCGGGTCGCTCGAAATCACGGGCGCTCATTCTCCAGCCGAACGTGACGTAGCCCAAATGTCGGAGCGCCCTGCGCACAGCTGGCGTCTGTTGCCCGTACGGCGGGCGAAACATCCTCGGCGTCCGGCCGGTCTCGTCTACAATGGATTGGTGTGCGTCATCGATTTCTCGTTGGACGTCGGAGGAGCGCTGCAGAACGAGATTCGGATGTCTCTGGGTGTGGTTGCCGAGGTCGTGTCCCTGTTCGCTGACGGCACGCGCGACCGAAGACAATCGTCGAACAGCGTCACCGATCATGAAGAACGTCGCCGGAACGTTCAGGGTGTCGAGCGTCTCAAGAATCCGCTCCGTCCATTCCGAATTGGGGCCATCGTCAAAAGTCAGGTATAGGAACGACCCCCGAGCACCCTCCCTGATGACCGGACCGAAGAGGCTGCTGTTCGGGCGGAGTCCGGTCAACAGCGCTCCCGCTCCGCTGACAGCCAAGACACCCGCAGCTTCGATCAGCATGCGAAGATGCTAGACGTCTGTCGGCCCTCGGGCCAGGGACGCGTCCGAAGCGTTCTGGCAAGCATGGGTGCTACCGTGGTACCGCTGACGTCACGAGCCGCCTCGGGGGGAGACGTGACTGCGCGCTCTCTCATGATCGGACTGGACGGAGCCGACCGCCGGCTGGTCGATCGCTGCTGCCGCGAGGGAATGCTGCCGAATATCGCACGACTCAGGCTTGCCGGCCGCGAAGGCCGGATCGATACTCCAGAAAGCCTGGGCGACGATGCCGTTTGGGCCTCCTTCTACCACAGGGATGGAGCTCAGTAGCCATGGCCGCTACTTCTGAAACAGCTGCGAAGAGGCAGCTACGAGCTGTCGCGGTGCCGTGGTTGGTTGCCTCAGGGCGAGCCCTTCTGGTCCAGTCTCAGCCGGCGAGGTGAGCAGCTGGGCGTCCTCGACGTGCCGAAGCGTCCCGTGGCCGAGATCTTGGACGGGATTCACGGTTCGAGTCCCTCTGAGCGCATCAGTCACAGGCACGGAAGCCACGCCAGCTTGCAGGTATTCGGGCCGCTCACCGGAGCGGCTCTTTCGCTTGGGGGCTGTGGCGCCCTGGTGCCCCGAGCGCTCGGTCGGTCAGAGCGCCCGGGTCCGGCTTGCCTCAGGCCGTCTGGAATCCCTTCCGTGGTAGAGCCGCCCACGTCTGGGGGCGGCCTCGCCACGTGAGCAATGCCACCAGTCGCCACCAGACATTGAGGGGCCGGAGCCAGAGGCTTTCGAGGCCGGCGGCCATGACGAGTTTCACCAGCTGGCGCGGCTCGTGGTAGCGTCGGAACGACATCTCCTCCAGCACGAGGCTCGCCAGCGACAGGCACAGGCCGTAGACGAACGACGCACACAGGAAGAGCAGAAAGAAGTGCCAATGGACCAGACCGAGCGCCCATCCAAACGGGAGGATGACAAGCCCGGCGGTCTCCACCAGCGGGCCCAGATACTCGAACAGCATGAAGTAGGGCAGCGCGAGGAGCCCGATCCGCCCGTACCGCGGGTTGCCGATCATGGCGCGATTGTGCTCCAACGTCTCCCCCAGTCCCCGTTGCCAGCGTTCCCGCTGGCTGCGGAGTCCCGTCAGCGCCTCCGGACATTCAGTCCAACACACCGGATCGGGCACGAAGACCACCCGGTAGGGGCGCCCCGCCTTTCGCAGCATACCATGCATGCGCACGATCGCGTCGATATCTTCGCCGACGGTGTCATGCCGGAAGCCTCCGATCCCTATCAGGGCGTCGGTTCGGAAGATTCCAAAGGCGCCGGACACGATGGTCAGCGCCCGTAGTTCACTCCATCCAACCCGTCCGAACAGGAAGGCTCGGAGATACTCCAGCACCTGCGCCATAGCTAACGCGCTTCTCGGCAGCCCCACCTTCACCACGCTGCCGCCCGCCACCTGACAGCCGTTGGCAATCCGGACCGTTCCGCCGGCAGCCACGGTCTCTCCAGGGTGTGGCAGAATGGCGTTCATCATCGCCAGCACCGCGTTGCTTTCGAGCACGGTATCCGCGTCGATCACGCTGACGTACGGCCCGGACACCAGGTTGATTCCCGCGTTGATCGCATCTGCCTTCCGCCCGTTCGTCTTGTCGAGCACCCAGAGCTGAGGGCATGCCGGATTCCAGTAGATCCCCCGCACCGGCGTGGACTTGATCCGCTGCCAGTAGACGCGAGGCGTTCGGCGCAGCCCGAACTCCTCAATGAGGCGCTCAAGCGTGCCGTCGCTCGAGCCGTCGTTGACGACGACGACCTCGAGCTTCGGGTACCGGAGCCCGAGGAGCGCGCGCACGGACTCGACGATCGTCTTCTCTTCGTTGTGCGCCGGCACCAGGATGGAAATCGGAGGAGCGAGGTCGGACTGGTGGATGTCCCTGAAGTCCTCGAAGCGGATCGCCCGCAGGCGCCGGCGCACCGCCCGGAAGGAGAGAAGCAGCAGCACGAGATAGATCGTGTTGATCGCAAGGAAATAGGCGGTGACGAGGAGAGAGAAGAGAACGAACTCCTCGCCCAGCCCGGCCAGAATGCCGCTCATGTGGCCAACTCCGCCGTGCGCGCAGTCATGAAGAGCACCTGGGTGGCCATGTCGCGGACGAATGGGTTGGCGTCGCCCAATGCGCGCTGCAGGGCCTCCCGGCCCGCACCACTGAGCCGAGCCAGGGCTTCGCCAGCACGGTGGCGGACCCAGTAGGCGGGATCCCCCATCGCCCGCTCGAGCCGAGGAACGGCCCGCGCGTCTCCCAGAGACCCGAGTGACCGAGCGGCGAGCGCTCGGGTGGGCCAGGCCGGATCGTCCATGGCGGCGAGGCAGATGTCGACGGATTCCGTGTCCGGCACGAGCGAGCCCAGCGTCCGCACGGCCTCGACGCGGACCTCGGGATCCTCATGCCGGGTCAGGGCCCTGACCAACCCCGGGTCCGCGGCAACCCCGAGCTGCCCGGTAATCTGGAGCAGCGCCTTGGTCCTGGCCGGCGTGCTCGACGCGGCCAGCAGGGCACCGACCGGGGACACGCTCGCAGGCCCCATCCGACTCAGCGCCATAAGCGCCAGTAAGTTCGACCAGCCGCTTCTGGCATCGAGCGCCTCGACGATTGCATCGAGTCCTTGTATCGCCTGGAGGTCTCCGAGCGCGGCGATGGCCTGTTGCCGGACCGTGGCATCCCGGTCCTCCAACCGCCCGATCAGGCCCGGGACCGCAGCCGCATAGCCCATCCCGCCGAGGATGCGGCAGGCGTCCGCGCGCCGGGCCCAGTCGCGGTGGCGAAGCCGGACAGTCTCCCGGTGTAGCAGGCCTGAGCGCTGAAGCACTCGCCGAACCTGTGCGCGTGAATCTTCATCGAGGTCGGGCAGCGCCCGGAGGCAGCAGCGAAACAGCACGTCCCGATCTGCGTCCCGTAGGCGGGCCAGCCACGCCATCTCCTCCGGCGACGGGCTTCGCTTGCGCCATTCCAGCAGGAGGCCGTTTACCCGCGCCTCGGAGCGGAGGGCTCGAGCCGCCTGGCGGCGGTGGATGTAGTTGAGGAGAAAGAGGAGCACGACCATCGTCCCCGCGGCAGCCAGCATCCCTAGGAGCAGAGCGACCTCCCACCCGCCCGCCGGGTGGGGCCCATGCACGTGCCGAAGCAGTCCGGGCGGGCTTACCATCGCTGCACCAGGCCCAAGCTGTAGGACTCCTGCGTGTTGCCGTCGGAGCGATTCTGGTGGGCGTACAGGAGAGCGAGCCCCAGGCGGGGGAGGAGGGATTGGCGCCACGCCACGGCGATCGTATGCGCCTGGAACCCGCCGATCACGTCGTGCGACGGCTGCGCGAAGGACTCGGCGCCGGCGGCCGCGAAGACCTGGACCCGATCCTCTCGGCCGTACAGATAGCCGAGCGACAGCGACCCCGAGTGGTTGCCCACGGCGTCCGGTACGCCGGCGAAACGGGTGCTGGAGTACGAATAGCGGCCCGTGACGAGCCAATGCCGGCCCCCGTAGAACTCGACGTGCGGGCCGAGCTGGTGCACCTGGGCGTCGCTGAAGTCGAGAAACATATAGTCGGCGTAGAGCACCAAGCGGGCCCCAGCCTTCTGGGTGACGGTGAGCCCATACGTCTGGCGGGGCATCACCTCCGCGCCTGGCGCGAGGTACGCCGACCACTCGAGCCGCGTGCGCGCGAACAGGGGGTGAGCCAGCTCGCCGCCGAACCGCGTTTCCGTGCGATCGAATTTGTCCTGCACGGTAGCTGCCAAGCGCCACCGCATGCGGTCGCCGGGCAGCGCCTCGACCGAGGCCGTAGTGCCGTTGGTCGCCGGCGCGTTCGAGATCTGCTCGCCGTAGTATTCGACGCCCGTTTGCCAGCGCGCGACCCCGGCGAGCCGGCGGAGGGCTTGCTTCGCGTCCGC
>JBGQIW010000014.1:0-39447 GCA_041498715.1 Gemmatimonadota bacterium
ATCCGTCTTTCTTCCGCGATTCGGGCAGCCAGTAGAATGCGAAGGCCGCGTTGGCCAGACAGAGAGCCGCGGCGATCAGGCCGGGCGCGTGCCGCCCCATGCGCCCCCCCAAGGTTCCGATGATTGGGCCGATCACCATGGCGGCCGCGGTGGCGGAAGAGAGCCAGCCCAGGGCCCGGGCGCGTTGGGACGGCTCGACCGTGTCGGCCACGTAGGCCTGGGCCACGCCCGTGGTCCCCCCGCCCGCCCCCTGCACGAAGCGCGACGCAAAGAGCAGCCAGAGCGAGTCGGCAAAACCGAACACGATGTACGCGGCCGCCGACGCGAACAGCCCGACGAGCAGCGCGGGCCGGCGTCCGTAGCGATCGGAGACCCGCCCCCAGACGGGGGCGGACATGATCTGGGCGATCGAGAACGCCGAGTAGATCAGGCCGATCTGGAACGGCGTCGCATGGAGCTTGAGCGCATAGAACGGCAAGAGCGGCAGGACCAGCATGAAGCCGACCATGTCCACGAACGCGATGGCGATCAGGACGGCGAGGCGGCGGAGCTGGTGATTGCCCCCGGCGGGTGCGGTCATCCGATGCCGCTTCCGCTCCGGCCCGAGCCGACCGCGAAGACGAGCGTGCTCACGGCCATGAGCACGACGCCGTAGGCCGCGGCGACGCCCACGTCGGCCTGGCGCAGGCTCGCCAGAATCTCGAGCGAGATCGGGCGGGTGTCGTAGGTGTACAGCACGATCGAGGTCACGAAGTCTCCGAGCGCGGTCACGAACGCGAGAGTCGCCCCTGCCACGAGCGAGGGACGGAGCAGCGGCACCGTCACGGCCCGCAACGTCCGCCACCGCCCGGCGCCAAGCGAGGCGGCCGCCTCGTCGAGCGATGGATCGAGCGCACGGAAGCCGGCCAGCGTGGCTCGGCTGGTCAGGGGCAGATTCCGTACGAGGTAGGCGAGCGGAAGGATCCAGACGGTTCCCACCAGCACCAGGCGCCCGCTCCAGGGCGCGTACACGCTGAAAGCGGTCGCGAGCGCAATCGCGAAGACGGTCCCCGGCACCGCCCAGGGAAGCGCCAGCAGGCCCTCGAGCAGGCGCCGCCCCCGAACTCGGCGGCGCACGACCAGCGCCGCCGCCAGAATCGAGATCGTGACCGAGGCGATGGTCGCCGCGGTGGCGAGCCAGAGGCTGTTGAGCAGCGGCCGGAGCCGGACCGGGTCGCGGACCAGAGTCCCGTAGTTGGCGAAGGTCCAGACGGGAGGCAGCGCCTCGGTCGTCCAGGTGCCCACCGGGACGAACGACACGAGCAGGAGCGTGAGGTGGGGGAGGAGCAGCACGACCCCCAGACCCCAGGAGAGCACGGCGACCGAGCGACGGAGCCAGTGAGCTCCGAGCCGAACCGGGACCGGCGGCGTGCCCTTGCTGCCGCCCAGATCGCGCTCCGCCCCGCGGAAGACCACCAAGGCCAACAGGGCCAACGCCGTCAAGGACACCGTCTCCACCATCGCGAGCGCCGTCTCGCCGTTGAGGCGGGTCGAGACGATCTGGGTCGTCATCACCCGGAAGCCGCCGCCGAATACGTAGGGCGCACTGAACGACGCGAGCGACGTCATGAACGTGAGCAGCGCACCCCCCGCGAGCGCGGGCCGGAGCGCCGGAAAGACGACTCGGCGGATCGTGCGCCAGCGTCCGGCCCCCAGGCTCGCGGCGGCCTCGAGCGTGGAGCCGTCGAGCGACAACAGTGCGGCCCGGGTGAAGAGGTAGAAATAGACGTACATCGAGTAGGCGTGGACCAGCAGGATCGCCGCCGCACCTTCGAGCCGCCACGGCGCCTCGTCGAGCCGGAAGACCGCCTGCACCGCGCGCGCCACGAAGCCCGACTCGCCGTATAGAAAAAGAAACGCGATCACGCCCACGAGCGGTGGAAGCACAGCGGGCAGCGCGATTACGCCGGCCAGGAGCCGCCGCCCGGCGAAGTCGTATCGCGTCACCAGCACCGCGAGCGGTATGCCGACGAGCCCGGCGAGGCCCACACTCGCGACCGAGATCCAGAGGCTCCCCCAGAGCGCGTGCCATTCGTTCGGCCGGCGCAGGAACTGGCGCACGTAGGCCGTCGTCCAGCCGCCGCCCGCATGGACCGCCTCCAACAGCACCAGCCCCAGGGGATAGACCACGAGCCACACGAGCGCCAGCAGCAGCGTCCACGCGAGCAGCTGGCTCTGTCGGCCCGCGCGATCGCGCGGCAGCCCGTCCATCCTCACGGCTCCCAGGGGAACAGGTGTACCCCGCCGCCGGACCGCCGGCTGGGCACGAGCCCCACCCGCTCCCCGATCGTGATCGCGCGGCTGGGGCCGCTCACCTCGAGCGCGGTGCCGAGATCGGTGCGGACACTGAACAGCGAGGTAGCCCCGGTGAACCGGCGCGCCTCCACTACCGCGCGGAGCGTGGCCGGCTCCGGTCGGGCCATCCAGAGCGCTTCCGGGCGCACCAGCACCCGAAGGCGCTGCCCCGGCGTGAGACCCGCCTGCACGCCCGCGTCCGCGGGCACGCCCCATTCGACGCCTTCCACCCGCACCCGGATGCCGCCCTCGAGCACCTCCACGACGACGCCCTCGATCGTCGAGGCCCGGCCCACAAACCCGGCGACGAACGGATTGGCCGGCGCGCTGTAGAGCTCGTCCGGCGTACCGACCTGTTCCAGTCGGCCATTCCGGAGCACCGCGACGCAGTCGCCGAGATCGAACGCCTCCTCCTGCTCGTGGGTCACGAGCACCGTGGTGATGCCGATCCGGTGGATGAGATCGTACAGCTCCCGGCGGGTGCGCTCCCGGAGGGCCGGGTCGAGGTTGGACAGCGGCTCGTCCAGCAGCAGCACCCGCGGCTCCGGAGCCAGCGCCCGCGCGAGCGCCACCCGCTGCTGTTGCCCGCCGGAGAGCTGGGCGATGCGGCGACGCTCGAACCCCGCGAGGTCCACCAGCTCGAGTGCGGCCGCCACGCGCCGGTCGAGCTCGGGGCCCGTGACGCCGAGCGACTCGAGGCCGAAGGCCACGTTGCCGCGCACGTCGAGATGGGGGAAGAGCGCGTAGTGCTGGAACACCATGCCGAATCGCCGCGTGACCGGCGGAGCCCCGGTCACGTCGAGGCCGTCCACCACGACCCGCCCGGCGTCCGGTGTCTCGAACCCGGCGAGCAGCCGGAGCGTGGTGGTCTTGCCGCTCCCGCTCGGACCGAGCAGCGCAAGCACGTCCCCCCGGGCGATGTCGAGCGAGACGCCGTCCACGGCCAGCGTGGCGCCGAATCGGCGCGTCAGCCCCTCCACGCGGAGAAATGCCATCACCGGCGCCCGCTGCCGCGAACGTGCCGGTCCCAGTAGCTCATCCAGGCCGATCCCTCCCGGGCCAGCAGGCCCCAGTCGACGTCCGCCACCACCATCGCGCGCTCGACCTCGGCCACCCACGCGGGCACCGAGTCGGGCGGGAGGTCCCGCCGCGCGGGCAGCCGATAGACCGCCCGCGCGGTGAGCAGCTGTCCTTCATCGCTCCCGACGAAATCGATGAACGCCTTCGCCGCGAGCGGGTGCTTGCAGCCGCGCACCAGCCCGATGGCGTCGTCGATGACCACCGTTCCGCTGCGAGGAAAGACGTAGTCGAAGGGCATGCCCTTGGAGCGGCTGATGAGGATATCAGGCAGGTCCCAGAGGGTGACGACCCCCTCCTGCCGCGCGAGCTTCGCGTCGAGCACGGCGGGGTTCAGCGTATACGCCCGGGTTTGCGCGTCGAGCCGGCGCAGCCAGGCCCAGGCGGCCGCGGTGTCGCCGGTCGTCCGGAGGCTCCGCTCGATGATCAACCCCCAGATGGCGCGCATCGTTCCGCTCGCCATGGGATCGCGGATCAGCACCTGGTCGTGCCAGCGGGGAGCGAGCACGTCGTCCCAGTCCTGCGGCGCCTCGTCGCGGCTCACCGCGCGGCTATTGAACGCGATCACGGCCGGCGTGCGATAGGCGGGATAGTAGAGATCGTCCGGGCCCACGCCCGCCGGACCCACGTGGCCGGCCCAGGCGGGCCGGTACGGCGCGAGCAGCGAGTCCTCGACGCCGCGATCGAACAGCGTCGTGGGGCCACCGAACCAGACGTCGGCCTGGGGATTGACCCGCTCGAAGCGGAGGCGATCGAGGATTTCCTGGCTCCCCATGTCGAGCCAGCGGACGTCGATGTCGGGGCGGCGCCGCTCGAACTCGTGCTCCAGCAAGGTGAGCTGGTCGCGGCCGTGGGGCGAGTAGAGCAAGAGCGGAGTGCGCGGGTCCCGGATGCAGCCCGCGAGCGCGATCCCCAACGCGGCCAGCAGGAGCCGACGCGTCGGCGCGGGTCGGGTCAACGCGGCGAAGATGCGGCGAGCGCGAGGAGGTTGGCGAACAGGCGGTACACCCCCGGCACGCCGGCGGGGAGCTGGCGGAAAAAGCTGAGGCCGGTGTAGACGTAGCTTCCCTTGCCCACCCGCGCGACCAGGAGGCCGCCCTCGAGCGGCCCCTCGCCCGGGTCGTGCATCTCGAGCAGAGGCACGTAGGCCGGGTCCCAGCTGTGCGCGAAGTAGAGACCGCGCTCCTGCACCCAGCCGGCCCAGTCGTCGGGACCGATCCGGTTCGGCACCCGGAACACCGGATGAGCGGGCTTGAGCAGCGTGACCGGCGCGTTCTCATCCGTGACCCGGTCATGGCTCACCGGCGCCCCCGGGCGCACCGCCGGGCTTCCGGCCCCGGCTGCCCCCCCGCCCCGGGCCACGACTTCGAGCCGGAGCGGCTGGCCGCCCACCGTCATCGGGTAAGGCGCGTATCCGCGGGTGAAGAACTCGTACTGCTGATACTGGACGATCACGAGCCCGCCGCGCCGCGCGTAATCGAGGATCCGGGCGTTGTGGCTCGCGAGGGCCGGCTCGGTTTCATAGGCCCGGCTCCCGATGACGATCGCATCGTAGCGGCCGAGATCACCCCGTTCGAGCACGGCTGCGTCGAGCAGCGTCACCGGGAGGCCGACGCTGCGAAGCGCTTCCGGTACCCGATCCGCCGCGCCCCGGACGTAGCCGATGCGGGCGAGCCGCGGGAGCGCAAGCGGCGCCACGCGGACGGTGGCGGCCGACGCCCGGATGAACGTCCTCGGACGGATGTGGGGATAGTCCACCACAAAGACACCCGTGGCGTAGCGCCGCCCGGTGCGATCCTCGGCTTCCGCCCTGAGGGTCACGCCGCCAGGAGGGACGCCGGCCGGCGGCCGAACGTCGAAGACGAAGACGCGGGTTTCGTCTTCCCGGTCGAAGGTGAACGCCTGCGGCGCTCCCCCGGACCAGCCGGTCGGCACGACCATCCGCACGCCGCCGCTCGTGGTGTCGCGAGCGCCGTGGGTGAGCGTGATGGTGAATCGGCGGGCGAGCCGGCCGGCCGCGGGCCAGACCAGGGTGTCAGGGTCCAGCTTCACGTCGATCCTCGGAACGACTGTGACCGGGCGGCGGACCTCGCCGGCGGTCTGGTCGCGATAGCGGAACGACACCTCGCGCGGCCCGATGTCGGCGCCAAAGTCGGCCACAATCAGCGGATCCTCGAACGGCGCTCCCAAGAGCTCGTCGGGTCCCGAGGGCCAGGTATAGAGATCACCGGCGCGGGGCCGATCCAGAAAGTACGGACGGGTGGGCACCGCCGTATCCGGCACCGTGACATCGAACGCCCAGTTGAGGACGGCGCCCGGTTCAATCGTGCCGCCGTCCTGCGAAAGGTGGAGCCAGGGCCACGCGGCATTGCCCCGCAGCGCAACCAGCGGCACCGTCACCGGTTTCGATCCCGCGTTCCAGCAGGCGGTCGCTACGTGGATCACCTGCCCCGGCACCACGCGCTGGTCGTCCGCCACGGCATCGCACACCACGCCGGACGCGAGCTGGATGGCCCGCTGGAGACGGGTGAGCTGATCGAATTGCTCCGCCGTCGCCACGCCGACCCGCACCGAGCCCGCGCCGCCGGTCTGCGGCAACGCCGCGGCGAACCGGTCGAGGGTCTCCGTCAGCCTCGGCTCGCCCGAACGGCGGTAAGCCTCGAGTGCGGCCGCGAGCGAGTCCCAAAGCGCGGGCGACCCGCTCCCGGGACCCGCCACAGCCGCCATCCCGGCGAGCGTGGTGTCGAGGCCGGCCCACAGACCGTCCCCGCCCTGACCCGTCCGGTCCTCGATCAGACGGAGGCGCACGACCGACGGGCCGATTCGCTGCAACTGTCCCATGTCCTGGGAGCGGTGCAGACTGCGGCCGGCCATCGCGATCTGGTGATACGACTTGCCGACCGCAGGGTCGAGCACCCCGCCCTCGAGCACCAGGGTCGTGGCGGCGCTGTCGAACCGGGTGCTGCGGTATAGCTTGAGCGGCGTCCACGGCTTGAGCCCCTCGCTCGCCAGCTCGGGGAAGCGGGTCGCGTCCCCCGCGATCCGGAACGCCTCCTGTGACGCCCAGCCGGCCGCCTGGTGCTGTCCGTGTCCGTCTCTCGGCGTCCCGCTGAAGATCGAAACGACGATCTGAGGCCGGAACCGGCGCACGATCCGCACGACGTCCTTGAGGACCGAGTCGCGGGGCCAGTGCGTCCACGTTTCGTCCTGCGTCTTGGAAAACCCGAAATCGTAGGCGCGGCTGAAGAATTGGCGCGCGCCGTCGAGGCGTCGCGCGGCGAGCAGCTCCTCCGTTCGGAGCAGCCCGAGCGCTTCGCCCAGCTCCGGCCCGATCACGTTCTGCCCGCCCTCGCCGCGGTTGAGCGAGAGATAGGCCGCTTCAGCGCCTTCCCCCCGGACGAGCAGCGTCAGCAGCTCGGTGTCCTCGTCGTCCGGGTGGGCTCCGATGACGAGCACGCGCTTGTAATGACCCAGGAGCCGAAGCTCGTGGTCGAGCGCGACGACGCCGCCGGTGGACGGCGGCTCGAGCTGGGCGGCGAGCGGAGGAGCGGCGAGGAGGAAGCCGGCGAGACAGGCAAGGACGGCGCGCAAACGACTCACGGACCCCGTCCGGCAGGGAGACGGGGAGGAAGGTAAACCGGTGAGGAGTGAGAAGTAAGAAGTGAGACGAGCCGCCTTCTTCACTCCTCACGTCTCATCTGGGCGCCGCGCCGAGCGGGGTTTCGCGGAGCAGCTGGCGGAACTCCGGATGCTGCCGCCACAGGTACAGCCCCATCGCCAGCGCGGCCAGCGTGTTCGCGCCGAGGACCGTCCAGACGGGGAACAGCTCGCGGGTGGTCTCGGAGACCAGCGAGAGCAGGCCGTAGAAGAGCACCTCGAAGACCAGGAACACTTGGAGCAGGGCGTAGCGGACCGCAGATTCGCGGGCGGCCCACCGGATGAGAGCGACGACACCGATCCCGAATGCCAGGAAGAGCGCGAAATGAACGGCGGTGTAAGCGATGACGGCACTGAAGTCCACGGTGTTGGGATCGGGATGCTGCCGGCCGAACAGGAGCACCTGACCGAGGACGCTGGGCGTGCGAAGCGGATGCCCCTGCAGCAGATCGATGACGAAGAACCAGAGGGCGACGAAGACCGCGCCGATGGCGCCCGCGAAGGTTCCTTCGTCGCCGGTGGAGAGGCTTGACCGAGCCATGCCTTTCCCTCCCGTACTCTCAGGAAGGAGCGGCGTCGCCCCGGCGGAAGGCGCTGGGGGACGGCCGGGGCACCTGCCCCGAACGCCGCGACCCGCGGCCCATTGGTACAGTGGGGGATGCGCACGACCGGCGCAAGAGCGGCCTACTCGGGAGGACGCGTGACCTCGCCCGACCTTCGCTTCTCCCGTTCCCGCTCGACCTGGCGACCGAGCACGAACGCCGTGATGAACGCCCCGAGCGCGACCGCCAGCAGCGCTTCGCCCAGCCACTCGGCGTAGGCCCAGCGAAGCGGGTACAGGAGCACGAGCATGCCGACCGACACCAGGATCGTGCCGATCCCGCGGAGGATCTCGTCGACGTTCTTCCAGCGGGTCCGGCGGCCCCAGTGCACCGAGGCGGTCAGACCGATGAGGCCGAGAAGCAGGATCCCGTACCAGATGAGAATCCAGTAGCGCCGGCCAACGATCACAGCCGACCTCGCGGGAAAGGACTTGTACGGGGGAGCGGCCTAGGATACTCAGGGGCGGGCGCCTTGACCAGCCCCGCCGCCCGTGGGGCGGCAGCGCTGGCAGGCGCAGAGAGCCCGCAACAGCTCGAAGGTGTAGATCCCGGTGTCGTGTCCGTCGCTCCAGTTGATCCGCAGCCCGTAGGCGCCCACCAGCGCGAGGGACCCGGGCCTGATGTCGCGCGCGATCGCGTCCGGCTGGAGCAGGCGGCGCCCGGTCATCTCCTCGACGCACCCGGCGCAGGGACAGGCCAGCCTCAGCTCCCGGGCGGGATAGAGCCAGGTGTGGCCGTCGGTGTCCCACTCGATGAGGACCCCGTCCGGCTCCCGGGTGATCGCATGGGGCATCGGTGGCAGCGGCATACCGTAACCTAGTCGGCCCCCTCTCAAGGGGACGCACCGCGCGCCGGCCAAGCTGTTACATTCCCGGTCCGCTAATCTCTACGATGCCATGACTGCTCCTAATCCCTTCGGCTCCCGCGGCACGCTCCGGCTCGGGTCGGACTCCGCCGTCGTCTATCGCCTCCCCGAGCTGGCCCGTCAGGGGATCGCCGATCTTGACCGCCTCCCGTTCTCCATTCGCGTGCTGCTCGAGAACGCGCTCCGGCATGCGGGGCGCGGATTCGTCACCGACGCCCACGTGCGCGCGCTCGCGGGATGGGCGACGGCCAGCGGACCCCGGGACGAAATCCCCTTCATGCCCGCCCGCGTCGTCCTCCAGGACTTCACCGGCGTCCCGTGCGTGGTGGATCTCGTCGCCATGCGAGACGCCATGGCGCGCATGCAGGGCGACCCCGACCTCATCAATCCGGTCGTGCCCTGCGATCTCGTCATCGACCACTCGGTACAGGTGGACTACTACGGCACCGGCGACGCCTTTCAGCGGAACGTGGAGCTGGAGTTCGAGCGGAACCGGGAACGCTACCAGCTGCTCAAGTTCGCGCAGCGCGCGTTCCGCAATTTCTCCGTCGTGCCTCCGGGCACCGGGATCGTCCATCAGGTGAACCTGGAGTTCCTGGCACCGGTGGTGCAGCTCCGCCCCCAGCACGGCGAGCTCACTGTCTACCCGGACACGCTGGTCGGCACCGATTCCCACACGACGATGATCAACGGTCTCGGCGTCCTGGGTTGGGGCGTTGGTGGGATCGAGGCCGAAGCCGTCATGCTGGGGCAGCCCTACTTCATGCTGATCCCCGACGTGGTCGGCATGAAGCTGACCGGCGAGCTGCCCCTCGGCACCACGGCCACCGATCTGGTCCTCACCGTGACCCAGCTGCTGAGGAAGCGGGGGGTGGTCGACAAGTTCGTGGAGTTCTACGGTCCGGGCCTCTCGTCGCTGGGCCTGGCGGACCGCGCCACCATCGCCAACATGGCGCCGGAGTACGGCGCCACGATGGGCTTCTTCCCGATCGACGCCGAGACGGTCCGGTACCTCGAGCGCACGGGCCGCGACCCCGCGGTGGTGGAGCGGGTCGAGCGCTACGCCAAGGAGCAGGGGCTCTTTCGCACCGATGGCACCCCGAACCCGGTGTTCAGCGACGCGCTGACGCTCGAGCTCTCGACAGTCGTGCCGGCCCTCGCCGGCCCCCGCCGGCCGCAGGACCTCGTGCCGCTCGCCGGGCTCAAGCGGAACTTCCAGGTCTCTCTGCCCGAGCTCCTCATGCCCAGCGCGCCGGCGGCGCGGCACGAAGTGGCTGAGGCCAACTACTCGCGCTGGGTGAACGAGGGAGGCGGCGGCACCCTCGCGCTGGAGGAGAGCCCGGCCGTCGCGCGAACGACGCTGAATGGCGAGCCCTGCGAGCTGCACGACGGGTCGGTCGTCATCGCCGCCATCACCAGCTGCACCAACACGTCGAACCCCTCGGTCATGATCGGCGCGGGGCTCCTGGCCAAGAAGGCGGTGGAGAAGGGCCTGACTACCCGGCCCTGGGTGAAGACCAGTCTCGCCCCCGGCTCTCGGGTGGTGACCGAGTACCTCAAGGGCTCCGGCCTCCTGCCCTATCTCGAGCGGCTCCGCTTCAACGTGGTCGGCTACGGCTGCACCACCTGCATCGGCAACTCCGGGCCGTTACCGGAGCCGATCGCGCAAGCGATCGACGAGCACGCGCTGGTCACGGCCGCGGTCCTCTCCGGTAACCGCAACTTCGAAGCGCGGGTCCATCCCCAGGTGCGCGCGAACTACCTGGCTTCGCCGGTGCTGGTCGTGGCGTTCGCGCTGGCCGGCCGGGTAGACGTGAACCTCGACCGCGAGCCGCTCGGGACCGGCAGCGACGGGAAGCCGGTGTTTCTGCGAGACATCTGGCCCAGCCCGGACGAAGTCGTCGCCGCGATGGCCGCCTCGCTCAAGCCACAGCTCTTTCGCGAGCGCTACGCCTCGGTCTTCGATGGGGACGAGGTCTGGCAGGCGCTGCCGGTGCCCTCGGGAAGCAGGTACGCCTGGGATCCGAAGAGCACGTACGTGCAGGAGCCGCCCTTCTTCCAGCAGCTGCCGCCCGAGCCGCGCCCCCTCACCGACATCCGTGGCGCCCGGGTGCTCGCCGTCCTGGGCGACTCGGTCACGACCGATCACATCTCGCCCGCGGGCTCGATCCCCAAGAACGGCCCGGCCGCCCGCTACCTGCTGGAGCACGGGGTCGCTCCGCCCGACTGGAACACGTTCGGCGCCCGGCGCGGCAATCACGAAGTGATGATGCGGGGGACGTTCGGCAACGTGCGGATCAAGAATGCGCTCGTGCCGGACAAGGAGGGGAACTGGACCCTGCACTTCCCCACCGGCGAGGTGATCTCGATCTACGACGCGGCCATGCGGTACGTCGCGGCCGCCACGCCTCTCGTCGTGCTCACGGGCAAAGAGTACGGCACGGGCTCGAGCCGGGACTGGGCTGCCAAGGGCCCGTCGCTCCTGGGCGTGAAGGCGGTCATCGCCGAGAGCTACGAGCGGATCCACCGCAGCAACCTGGTGGGCATGGGGGTGCTGCCCCTGGCCTATGAGCCGGGGACCGACCGGAAGACGCTCGGCCTCACGGGCCGGGAAACGTTCGACATTCTCGGGATCGCGACCGGCCTGGCGCCGGGCGGCCGGGTCCAGGTCACCGCCACGGACGAATCAGGAAAGCGGACCACGTTCTCGGCAGTCGTGCGGCTCAATTCGCCGGTGGAGCTGGACTACTACCGTCATGGAGGGATTCTGCAGCGGGTGCTGCGGCAGTTCGTGCGGGAGGGGCTCAAGGTCTAGCGCAAAACTGCAACTGAGAGGTTGCGAAGAACGGAAGCCCCCCGACTCGCGCGGAGGGCTTCGGTGTTCCGTGATGCATTCTCGGCTACGCGACGAGATCCCTCAGCCGGTCGCCGGTCTCGCCCTCGCGGAGCCGGAGCAGCGCCCGGTCGCGGAGCTGGCGGATGCGCTCGCGGGTGACCCCCATCATGCGGCCAATCTCTTCGAGCGTCCGGCTGTTGCCGTCGTCCAGACCGAAATAGAGCCGGAGGACCTTGGCGTCCCGGGGCGGGAGCGAGGCCAGCGCGATCTCGATATCCCGGGTCTGGCTGTTGGCCAGGGCCGAGGTGTCGGTGCTCTCCTGATCCCCGTTGGCGAACCGCTCGATCCGCTCGTTCCCCTCGCCGTCGCGGGTGGGGTGATCGAGCCGGACCGCCTCCGAGTTGAGCGCGCTAAGCGAGCGCACCGCCTCGACCGTCAGGCCGGTGGCGCGGGCCAACTCCTCGGTGGTGGGCATGCGCCCCAGCCGGTCCTTGAGCAGCGTTGTGGTGCGGCCGAGTCGGCTCAGGTCGGCGGTGCGGTTCAGGGGCACGCGGACCGGCCGGCCATGCCGCGCAATGGCCGCCTGCACCGCCTGGCGGATCCACCAGACCGCGTACGAGATGAACTTGACACCGCGATCCGGATCGAACTTGCGGGCCGCGGTCATCAGGCCGAGGTTGCCTTCGCCGATCAGGTCGACGAGGGGCACGCCCCGATTCTGGAACTTCTTGGCGACGGAAACGACGAACCGCACATTGTGGCGGGCCAGCCGTTCCTGCGCGACGACGCTGCCCTTGAACGCCCTCCGGGCCAACTCCATCTCCTCCTCGCGGTTGAGGAGGGGAACCCGGCTGATTTCGTCGAGGTAGAGGTCGAGACTTTCCCTGCCTTCATCCACTGCACGAGCGATCTGAGCCGGCCGGACCGGGCGCCGCTTGGCACGTGGCTTCACACTCACTCTTGGAACCTCCTGTGGGGGCTGGACCCAACGGCAAGGATCCCAAGTGGGGGCTGCATGATATTGAGACAGTAAATGTAACAGCTAAGCCGCGAAAAATCAATATCTTAGCGTAACACGATGTGCTCAGATGATTTGCACAAGTTATCCACATAGGCCGCGGCCGGCAACGCGCTATCCCCATGCGGCTTAGCCCCCTCGTCCCCCGGCCTCAACAGCACGGTCTCCAGCGCCGGCTTGACCACGTTCCAGTCAGGTGAAGATTAGTCCCCGACCTCTCCCGCAGCCCCGGAGTCCCGGATGCGAATCGCAGTTCCCAAGGAGAGTGCGCCGCAGGAGCAACGCGTCGCACTGGTCCCTGAATCGTGCAAGAAGCTGATCCAGACGGGGTACGAGATCGCGGTCGAGGCCGGCGCCGGCGCGACTGCGGGCTTCGGGGATGCGGCTTACGAAGACGTCGGTGCCGCGGTCGCTGCCGATCCGGCCGCCCTGCTCGGCTCGGCCGATCTGGTGCTCAAGGTCAACGCCCCGGCCCTGGCGTCGTCCGGGCGGGACGAGACCGCTTGGATGCGCCCCGGCTGCATCTACCTGGGATCGCTGATGCCGCTGCGGAACCTCGACGCGGTCCGGGCGCTCGCGGCGCGGAGAATCACCGCCTTCTCGACCGACGCGATCCCCCGGAGCACCCGGGCCCAGTCCATGGACACGCTCTCGTCCATGGCCAACATCTCGGGCTACAAGGGGGTGCTGCTCGCGGCGACCGAGCTGCCCAAGTACTTCCCCATGCTCATGACCGCGGCCGGCATGGTGCCCCCGGCCAAGGTATTCGTGATCGGGGCGGCCGTGGCCGGTCTCCAGGCGATCGCGACGGCCCGGCGACTGGGGGCGAACGTGGCGGCGACCGACGTCCGCCCCGAGGTCAAGGAGCAGATCGAGAGCGTCGGCGCCAAGTACGTGGGCATCGAGCTGGCCGAGAGCGCGGTGGCCGGCGGCGGCTATGCCAGGGAGCTGTCGGAGGAAGATCGCCGGCGACAGAGCGAGCTCCTGGCGGAGCAGTGCGCCGTCTCCGACGTCGTCATCACCACGGCGCTCATCGGCGGCGTCTTTGCGCCCAAGCTCATCACGGCGGACATGGTGCACGCCATGAAGCCGGGGGCGGTGATCGTGGACCTCGCCGCCGACGGCGGCGGCAACTGCGAGCTGTCCCGCCTCGGCGAGACCACCGTCGTCGGCGGGGTCACCATCCTGGCGCCGCTCAATCTCCCGGCAACGATGCCGTTCCACGCGAGCCTGCTCTTCTCCCGCAATCTCACGGCCTTCGTCCAGGCGTTCACCAAGGACAAGGCCTTCCAGCTGGACCTGAACGACGACATCCAGCGCGGCGCGCTGATCACCCATGAGGGCGAAGTGCGGCACGCGCGGACCCGGGACGCCCTGAACCCGGTGGGCGCATGAACAGGAGAACCGAGCCATGACGCAGGCGTCCGAGTTCTGGTCGCAGCTGTTCGTGTTCGTGCTGGCGTCGTTCATCGGGCTCGGCGTGATCCGCCGGGTCTCCCGGCTGCTGCACACGCCGCTCATGTCCATCACCAACGCGATCTCGGCCATCGCCGTGGTCGGTTCGATCATCGTGACCGGCGCCGACTACCCGCCGGTCATCCGGCTCCTGGGCGGGATCGCCCTCTTCGCCTCGATGACCAACATCGTGAGCGGGTTCCTGATCACCGATCGCATGCTCAAGATGTTCAAGACCGACCGGAAGCCGGGCGAGGGCGGCCGCCCATGATGGCGACCCTGATCCACCCGGCCTACATCGTCGCGACGGCGCTCTTCATCTTCGCGCTGCACTGGATGAACACGCCGGCGACGGCGCGGCGGGGCGTGTACGCGGGTGTCGCGGGCATGACGCTCGCCGTGGTCGTCACCTGGGCCCAGCCCGCCGTGATCCACCACGGCTGGATCGCGCTTGCGATCCTGGGCGGCTTTGTCGTCGGCATCCCGCTCGCGAGGGTGCCGCTCACCGCGGTGCCGCAGCGGACCGCGCTCTCCCACGCGTTCGGTGGCCTCGCCGCCGGCCTGGTCGGGACGGCCGAGTTCTACCTCGGCGTGGCCGAAGGCCCGGAGACCCTCACCACGTTCCGCGTGGTCGCGATCATCGTCGAGATCCTGCTCGGCTACCTGACCTTCACCGGCAGCCTCATGGCCGCCGGCAAGCTGCAGGAAGTCAAGTGGATCCCCCAGCGTCCCGTCACGTATCCGCTGCAGAACGTCACCAACCTGGCGCTGCTGCTCGTGGCCGCCGGCGTCGGGACCGCGCTGGTGCTGCACCCCGACGCGGCCTGGGCGCCCCGTCTCTTTCCCGTCATCATCGCCCTCGCCCTCCTCTTCGGGGTGCTGCTCATCATCCCCATCGGCGGCGCCGACATGCCGACGGTGATCGCGATCCTCAACGCCTACGCGGGCTTGTCCGCCGTGGCGATGGGGTTCGTGCTGGACAACAAGCTCCTCATCACCGCGGGGGCCCTGGACGGCTCGAGCGGGCTCATCCTCGCGATCATCATGTGCAAGGCGATGAACCGCTCGTTCACGAACGTGCTATTCGGCGCGTTCGGGCAGGTGCAGCAGGCCAAGGTGGGAGGCGAGGAGAAGGTCTACAAGTCGGAGACGATCGAGGGTGCGGCACAGGTCCTGGAGCAGGCGAGTCAGGTCGTGATCATCCCCGGCTACGGCATGGCCGTGGCTCAAGCGCAGCACAAGGTGCGGGAGCTGTACGACCAGCTCAAGAAGCGCGGCATCTCGGTCAAGTTCGCGATCCACCCGGTCGCCGGCCGGATGCCGGGGCATATGAATGTGCTCCTCGCCGAGGCGAATATCCCGTACACCGACCTGGTGGAGATGGACGAGATCAATCCCGACATGCCGCAGGTGGACGTGGCCCTGGTGGTCGGCGCGAACGACGTGGTCAACCCGGCGGCGCGCTACGACAAGAGCAGCCCGATCTACGGGATGCCGATCATCGACGCCGACAAGGCCCGCACCGTGTTCGCGATCAAGCGCAGCAAAAACCCCGGCTTCGCCGGCATCGACAACGAGCTCTACTTCGCCGACAAGACCTGGATGCTGTTCGGCGATGCCAAAGGCGTCATCGGCGAGCTGGTGAAGCAGCTCTCCAGCGGCTCCGGGATGCACTAGAGTCCCACAGCCGCGGCCGCGCGCCGCCCCATTGGACTTTGCGCGGCGCGCAGTATATCCTCAGCCGCACCATGCCTTTACCAACGTCCGCCCCGCACGTTCACAAGTTCGGCGGGGCTTCGCTGGCCGACGCCGCCGCGATCGGCCAGGTGGTGGCTATCGTCCGGAGCTACCGGCCCGAGCCGGCGGTCGTCGTGGTCTCGGCGATGGCTGGCGCGACCGACGCGCTGCTCGCCGTGGCCGGCCACGCCGTGCGGGGGGAAGCGACCCGGGTCCGCGAGCTGATCGCCACGCTCCGCGCCAAATACGGCCGGGCGGCGCGCGCCGTCGTTCCCCCGGGCCGCGCCCGGACCACCCTCCTTGATTACGTCCGCGACCAGTTCGACGAGCTGGCCGCGCTGGCCTCCGGGCTCGGGCTGCTGCGGGACCTGAGCCCCCGCACCAGTGATTTCATCCTCGCACGGGGCGAGCGGCTGAGCGCGCGGCTCGTCGCCGCCGCCCTCGCCGCGCGGGGCGTTCGCGCCCGCTTCGTGGACGCGACCGGCATCGTGCGCACCGACGCGCACTACGGGCACGCCTCGCCCGATTACGAGCGGACCGACCGCGCCGCCCGGCGCGTGCTCCGCCCCCTGCTCGCGCGGCGCATCATTCCCGTCGTGCCTGGTTTTCTCGGCGCCTCGCCCGCGGACGATCTCACGACGCTCGGGCGGGGCGGCTCCGATCTCACTGCGACGCTGATCGCCCGGGCGCTCGGCGCGAGCCGAGTGTCGCTCTGGAAGGACGTGCCGGGGCTCCTGACCGCCGACCCCAGGATCGTGCCGGACGCCCGCGTGATCCCGGCCCTGCACAGCCGGGAAGCGGCGGAGCTGGCGTACTACGGAGCGAAGGTGCTCCACCCGAGGGCGCTCATCCCGCTCGCCGGCCGCAAGATCCCGCTCTACGTTCGGCCCTTCGCCGACCCGTCATCGCCCGGGACCGAGGTGTCCGAGCGCGTCACCGCGGCGCAGCTCCCGGTCAAGGCACTCTCCGCGGCGACGCACCAGGCGCTGGTCACGGTCGCGGGCAACGGCATGCTGGGGGTGCCCGGCATCGCCGCGCGGACCTTCGCGGCGCTGCAGCAGCGCCGCATCTCCGTGTCGCTCATCTCCCAGGCGTCGTCGGAGCACTCGATCTGCTTCAGCGTGCCCGACGCCGCGGCGCGGGACGCTCGCGCGGCGCTCCTGCACGAATTTCGGGAGGAGATCGAGCGCCGGGAAATTGATGGGGTGGAGGTCGGCCACGGGGTCGCCACCGTGGCGGTGGTCGGCCTGGGCATGGCCGGGACGCCGGGCGTGGCGGCCGGGGTGTTCTCCGCCCTCTCCGCGGGCAGCATCAACGTGATCGCCATCGCCCAGGGCTCGAGCGAGCTCAACATCTCGGTGGTGGTGGACGGCGATCGCGCGGCGGACGCGCAGCGGCGGATTCACGCGGCCTTCCAGCTCTCCCGCATCGGCGGCGGTACCGTCACCCGGCCGGAGCGGGTCGAGATCGTGCTGCTCGGCTTCGGCCATATCGGGCGCATGCTCGCGGGGCTGATCGCGCGGGTGCGGCGGCCGCGGCCGGCGCTCCGGATCGTGGGCATCATCGACCGCAGCGGATTCGTCTTCGAGCACCGCGGGTTCGGGGCCCCCCGGCTGGCCGAGCTGGCGACGGCGAAGGAGCAGGGCCGGCCGCTGGCCCAGGCGGCCGGCGGCCGCCCGGCGACCCCGGAGGAGGCCATCGCTTTCATCTCGCGGCACGCGCTTCGGCGGCCCATCCTCGTTGATCTCACGGCGACGCACACGGTCAAGCTGCTGGAGCAGGGCCTCGCCTCGGGCATGAACCTGGTGCTGTCGAACAAGCTCCCGCTCGCCGGCCCGCGCGGAGAGAGCGACCGGTTGTTCGAGCTGGCGCGGGCCTACGGCCGCCGGGTGCGCCATGAGACGACGGTCGGCGCCGGGCTCCCGGTCATCGACACGTACTACAAGCTGATCGAGTCGGGCGACCGGATCGAGAAGATCGAGGGCTGCCTTTCCGGCACCCTCGGGTTCCTGCTGTGGGAGATGGGGCGGGGGCGAAAGTTCTCCGCGGCGCTCCGGGCGGCCATCGCCAAGGGCTACACCGAGCCCGATCCGCGCGACGACCTGTCCGGGATGGACGTCGGACGCAAGGTCATCATCCTCGGCCGGCTGCTCGGCTTCCCCGGCGAGCTTCTGCCGCGCCACGTCGAGTCGCTGGTGCCGCGGGCGGCGCGACGACTCGCGCTGGACCAGTTTCTCCGGCAGCTCGAGCGGTTCGACGGCGGCTGGGATCGGCGGGTCGCCGCGGCCGCGGCCCGCGGAAAGGTGCTGCGCTACGTGGCGAGCGTCACCCGACGCTCGCTCGTCGTCGGGCTGCGCGAGGTGGATCGCTCGAGCCCGTTCGCCGCGCTCAAGGGAGCGGACAATACGGTGGTGTTTACGACGGCCCGCTACAAGACCAACCCGCTCGTGATCACGGGCCCCGGGGCCGGGCCGGCGGTGACCGCGGCCGGCGTCCTGAACGACCTCCTACAGCTGGCCGGCTCGTGAGCTCGACGGCTGCTCGTGTCACGGCGTTCGCGCCCGGCTCCATCGGCAACGTCGGGCCGGGACTCGACATCCTGGGCCTCGCGGTGGCCGGCGCCGGCGACGAAGTCACCGCCGTGCGTACCTCGGGTGACGACATCGTCGTCGAGGACGCGGGTCACCCCGATCTCCCGGCCGACCCGGCCCGGAACACCGCGGCGCTCGCGGCGCGGGAGGTCCTCCGGCGAGCAAGGGTCGGCGGCGTCGGGCTTGCGCTCACGGTGCGAAAGGGACTTCCCCTCGCCGGCGGCCAGGGCGGCAGCGCCGCGTCCGCCGTTGCCGGGGCCGTGGCCGTCAACCAGCTGCTGGGCGGGCCGCTCGACCTCGACGCGCTCCTCGCCGCCTGCCTCGAGGCCGAGGCGACCGTGGCCGGCCGGCACGCGGACAACGTCGCGCCCTCGCTGCTCGGCGGCATCGTGCTGGTCCGCGCCACCGATCCGCCGGACGTCGTGCGTCTGGCCGTGCCGCCCGAGCTTCGGGTGGCGCTCGTGCACCCCGACCAGCGGCTCGGCACGAAGGAGTCGCGCGCAGTCCTGCCGCAGGAGGTGTCGCTGGCGACCGCGCTGCACCAGGCGGCGCAGGTCGCCGCTATGGTGGCGGCGCTCGCGGCCGGCGACTATGCCCTGCTGGGCCGGGCGCTGGACGACCGGATCGCCGAGCCCGCGCGATCGCCGCTGCTGCCGGGGTTCGCCGCGGCCAAGCGGGCCGCGCTCGCCGCCGGAGCGCTGGGCGCGTCCATTTCCGGCAGCGGCCCGACGGCGTTCGCGCTGGCCCGGGGTGAAGCCTCGGCCCGGGCCGCCGGGACCGCAATGCAGGCGGCCTACGCCGAGGCCGGTCTCTCGGCGACAGTCAGGATCGCGGACGTGGACCGGACGGGCGCACGGGTGATCGCATGAGATTCGGCATCGAACGGCCGGAGACCTGGCAGGTCTGCACGGCCTGCAGGAACGAGATGGTGGAGACCGACCCGCACGCCCGCTGCGTCCGCTGCGGGGGTCTGCTCGAGATCGAGCATCGGATTCCAAAAGCGGGACGGGAGGAGCTGCTCCGGCGGTTCACCGAGCGCCGGGGCGCGCCGGTCGGTGGCTCCGCGTCCGGTGTCTGGCGCTACCGGGACATTGTGCTGCCGTCGGCCACCGAGGTCGTGTCCCATCCCGAGGGGAACACGCCCCTGCTGCAGCGTTCCGCGCTGGACCGCTGGACCGGCGTGGACGGCCTGCTGCTCAAGCACGAGGGGTACAACCCGACGGGGTCGTTCAAGGACCGGGGAATGACGGTCGGCGTCACTCAGGCGCGGCGCATCGGGGCCAAGGCCGTGGCCTGCGCCTCGACCGGGAACACGGCGGCCTCCCTCGCCGCGTACGCCTCGCTCGCGGGCATTCCCGCACTGGTCCTTGTGCCGGCGGGGAACGTCGCCCTGGGCAAGCTGGCCCAGTCGCTGGCCTACGGCGCCAGGACCCTCCTCGTCCGCGGCGACTTCGACGACTGTCTCCGGCTGGTGGAGGAGGCGAGTGCCACGCTCGGCGTCTATCTCCTCAACTCGATCAATCCGTTCCGGATCGAGGGGCAGAAGACGATCGTGCTCGAGACGCTGGAGCAGCTCGGCTGGGATCCTCCCGACTGGATCGTGCTGCCGGCCGGCAACCTCGGGAACACGGCGGCCTTCGGGAAGGCGCTGGTCGAGGCAAAGGCGTGGGGACTTATCGACCGGCTGCCCCGACTGGCCGCGGTCCAGGCGGCGGGCGCGGCGCCGTTCGCGCAGAGCTTCGCTGAGGGGTTCGCGCGCCGCCACCGGGTCAAGGCGGAGACCGTGGCGACCGCGATCCGGATCGGCGATCCCGCGTCGTACGACCGCGCGGTCAAATCGATCCGGGAAACCGACGGCGTCGTGCTGGCGGTGACCGACGAGGAGATCCTCGCCGCCAAGGCCGTGGTGGACGCCTCGGGCGTCGGGTGCGAGCCGGCGAGCGCCGCGAGCGTGGCCGGGGTCAAGCGGCTGGTCGCGGCCGGCACGATCCGCGCGACCGACCGGGTGGTCGCGGTCCTGACCGGGCACATTCTCAAAGACCCGGGCGCCCTGCTGCACTACCACCGAGAGCTGGAGCCGCCGCCGCCGGGAGCCAACCGCCCGATCGAGATCGAGCCCACCCTCGCGGAGGTTTCGCGGGTCCTGGAGCGAGCGGCGCGCTCCGGAAGTTGATAGTATGTTTGGGGCCATCCCCCTACCCCATCGCGCCGAACCATGCTCATTCAAAGCGGGATCGCGCCGCTAGACGACCAGGTGGGCGGTCTGCTTCCGGGCCGCCCCTACGTCGTGAGCGGCAACCCCGGCACGGGCAAGAGCGTCTCCTGCCTTGAGTTTCTCGACGTCGCGCTAGAGCGGGGCGAGCCCGCCGCGCTCCTCACGCACGACGATCCCAGCGACGTCCTCTCCTCCGCCGCCTTCCTCGGCATGGATCTGCACCGCGCCCTCGTCGACGAGCGCCTGGTGCTCATCCGCTATCAGCTCAACTTCATCAAGCTGTTCGGCCGGGCGCCGAGCATGGACGCGGTCTTCCTCGAGCTCCGGCGCCTGCTCGGGCCCCGCCCGCCGGTCCGCCTCGCGATCGACTCGATCGTCCCCTTCCTCGAGGGCGGAGGCAGCTCCGGGTCGGGGAGCATGTTCGCGCTGGTCCAGACGCTCGACGAGATCGGGGCGACCTCGCTCCTCACCTACCCCGGCGACCTCGCCGGCCTCTACGACAAACGGCTCGAGCCGGTGATGCAGCGCGCTGCCGGCGTCTTCCATCTGTCGAACCAGAACCAGGCTCGCCGCTACGGCGTGCTCGAGGTGCGCAAGCTTCGCTACGAGGCCAAGGCGCTCGGCACGATGGCCTTCCGGATCCAGGGGGGCGCGGGGTTCGTGCCGGTCCATGGGGCCGGCGACGAGCCGTCGCCCGACGTGCAGCGGAAGCTGCTGGTCCTGAATCTGGCCGACCCGTTTCCGGGAGACCTGCTGCGCTCGCTGGAGCGCGACCACACCGTGATCGTCCGCACCGGCGTGGCCAGTGCGTTCTCCGATCTCGTGCGCGCGGGCGCGGGCGCGCTGCTGCTCAACGTGCGGCGCGACGTGATCCATGACGCCCTCCAACTCGTCCGGGAGCTGCGCCGGGCCGAGAACACGATTCCGATCGTCGTGGTGACGCCGTATCAGCTCCGCTCGAGCGACCGGACCCGCGCCCTCCGCGCCGGGGCCGACGACTTCCTGTCCACCAACATTCCGCCCGAGGAGTTCATCGCCCGGGTGCACAGCGTCGCGCAACGCGGGCGGTCCGAGAGCGCACCGGCGGCGGAGTCCGACGCGCCGCTCCTGCTCCAGCCCTCCACCGACAGCGAGTCGTATCTACTGCTCGACGCCGCCGCGTTCCGCAACGCCGTGGCGCTCCATCTCGCGCGCGAGCGGGCGCCGTTCTTCACCGTTGTCCGGGCCCAGCCCGCCAACGGCGACGTCATGGCGCTGGCCGACCTGGCGCTGCGCAGCGCTCGAGTTGACAGCGGGGACCTGGTCGGCTTCGACGGGGCGACCGTGCTCCTGTACCTCGACGGCGCTCGGCCCAAGGACCTCAAGTCCTTCCTCGGGCGGCTGCACGACGAGTGGCACCGGCTCGCGGCCGACAACATCGCGGTCGAAACGTTCGGCTACCCCGCGGAGGAGGACTGGATCCGCAGCTTCGCGAGCACGCCGCCGGGCCCATGAAGGGGCTCCGGTACGCGCTCGTCCTGGGGCTCACGCTCGCCGCCCTGGGTACAGCGGCGGCGTTCGTGATTCTCAAGCTCAGGATCGACGCCGTGGGCACCGCGCCGCTGGCGGCAGGGACGCCGCCTACCGTCGCTCCGGTTTCGCCGGCGCCCACGCCACCCGCCCGGCCGCCCGCTCCCCGACCGGTGCCGCCACCGCCGACCGCTGCCGCGCCGACGCCTCCACCCCCCGCGCCGCCCTGGCGCCCGACGCCGGAGCAGGCGCTCCGCGACAGCGTGTACCTGCTCACGCGGGCCGATCGCGACGGCGACGCGGCCGCGCTGCTCGACCGCTGGATTGCCGCCCACCCGGCCGACACCGCCGCCCTCCACGAATCCGCCCGGCTCCTGGTCCGGACCGGCCGCGCGGACGACGGCTTCGCCCGTTACCGGGCACTGCTGTCGCACGATTCCTCCGCGGCTACCCGAGCCGAATACGCCGCGGCGCTGCTCGCCGCGGGGCGCTACGACCAGGCCGCGGCCGAGTATCGGCGGCTGCTCGCGGCGGAGCCCGGGAATCCGGACTACCGCCTGGGGCTGGGACGGGCACTGGCCTGGGGCGGGCATCCGCGTGAGGCGGCGGCCGAGCTGGCCCAATCGCCCCCGCCTCGGGACACCGCCACCGAGCAACTGCTGCACGCGGTACGCCGCGACGTCGAGCCCACGGCGGCCGAAGCAGCAGCCTGGGTGGGGGAGCACCCGGAGGATCCCGACTACCGTCTCGCACTGGCGCGCGCGCTGGTCCGCGAGGGCCACGCCGACCGGGCCCGCGCGCAATACGACACACTGCTCATGCGCGGGCCGACCCTGGCGCTGATCCGCGAAGCGGCCGGCGTTTACGCCACGGCCCACGACTCGGTCGGCGCTGCTCGGCTCCTGGGCGAGGCAGTGGCGCTGGCGCCGTCGGACACGGCCCTCCGGCACGACTACGCAAAGGCTCTCGCGTGGTCGGGCGAGCGGCCCGGCGCCATCCGGGAGTACTCCGTGCTGCTCGAGCGGTCCGCCGACCCCGATCTGCTGGTCTCGCGAGGCCAGCTGTACCTCTGGGGTGGTGACGACCGCCGGGCCGAAACCGACCTCCGCGCGGCCGCCGAGCGGCGCCCCACGTACCAGACCGACATGCTGCTGGGCGACCTTTACCGCTGGCGGGGCGACGCGCCCCGGGCCGCGGCGGCGTATCAAGAGGCCCTGCGGCTCGAGCCCGGGGACGGGACGGCCGTCGCGGACCTCGCCGCCGTCCGAGGCCAGGCGCGGCAAGGACGCGCGCGGGACGACGACGAGGGCTTCGCCAGCACTACGCGCTTCGTCGCCGACAACGCCGGCTTCGACTTCGTCGCAACCGAGCTGAGCGGCGGCGTCGGGCTGGGCGAGCGGGACCGGACCATCCTGTTCGCCAGCGGCGACGTGCGGCGGGTCTCACGCGACACCGCGGGCTTCCCCGGCCCCCGCCACGTGGACGGCTACTGGGTCCAGGGCGGACTGGCGCAGTGGCTCGGCCCGTTCCGCGCCAGCGCCCAAGCCGGGCTTCTGCACCACTCGGATGTGCCGGACCTCGGCACCTGGGCGTTGAAGGGCGAGCTGATCCAGCCCTCGGTTCGCATCGGCGTCGCCGCCAGCCGGAGCGCGGCGTACGAGACGCTTCGCGCCGGTCGGACGCTCGGGCTGGCCGTTGCGCCCGGGGTCGATCCGGCCCTCCACGCCACCACGCTCTCGGGCACCATCTCGGTCCCGCTTGGCAACGGCGCCGACCTGTGGGCGTCGGCCGAGCACCTGTGGCTGAGTGATTCCAACGACCGGACGTCGGTCAACCTGGCCCTGCGCTACCCGCTCGTGAGCGGTCTCTCCGCTGTCTACTCGGGCGGCGGCCTCGGCTTCGGCGACCTCGCTCCGTTGTACTGGTCGCCCCGGCGCTACGTGCTGCAGGCCCTCGGGCTCGAATACCGGATCCAGCGGCCGTCGGGCTTCACGCTGGCCCTCCGGGGCCTGCCGGGGGTCGCGTTCCTGAACGAGCGCACGGTGCCGGGCGGGCCGGCCACGTCGCGCTCCGTGCTCCAGTGGTCCGCCACCCTCGATCTCGCCTATCGCCGCCCCCGCTGGGAGCTGGGTGCGTTCGGCGCGTATGGGCGGGACCGCTCGGATGTCGGCTACGCCGCCGGCAGCGGTCTCTTCCGCTTGCGCTGCTACTGGTAATCGCGATGCGCCCTCGCTATCTCGTCGTGCTGTTCATCGGCGTCGCCGTGATGCTCCTGGCCGCGGCGGCGATGGGGTACCTGATCTCGCGGATTCCGTTCCGCGGCCACGGGATCGCGCTGTTCATCGGGGGGACACTGCTGCTCGTGTTCCTCGTGATCCTGATCGTTCGCTACCTGTCGCTCATGTGGCTGGGGTATCTGCACCACATCGAGAACAAGCTCGTGGATCCGCCGGAGGCGTCGCCCTACGAGCCGCTGGTCACGATCATCGTGCCGGCGTACAACGAGGAGGCCGTCATCCAGTCCGCCGTCCAGAGCCTGCTCGAGCTCGACTACCCCGCGTACGAGATTCTGGTGGTGGACGACGGCTCGACCGACGGGACGGCCGCCCGCGTGGTCGCGCTGGAGGGGCGCTACGGAGACGTGACCGTACGGCTGGTGAGCAAGGAGAATGGCGGCAAGGCGACCGCACTCAACACCGGGATCGCGCTCGCGCGGCACCCGTTCGTGCTCTGCATGGACGGCGACTCACGGCTCACCCGAGCAACCCTCAGGAACGCGATGCGTCATTTTCGCGACCCGCGGGTGGCGGCGGTGGCCGGCAACGTGAAGGTGGTGAACCGGCGAAACCTGTGGACCCGGCTCCAGGCGCTCGAGTACATCGAGGGCCTCAACATGGCCCGGCGGGCGCAGGGCTTCCTGCGTGCCGTGAACATCATCCCCGGCCCCATCGGCATCTTCCGGCGTGACGTGCTCGCCCAGGTGGGCGGCTACGACACCGACACCTTCGCCGAGGACGCCGACCTGACGCTCAAGCTGCTCACCGCCGGGTACCATATCGTCTTCGAGGACCAGGCGATCGCCTACACCGAGGCGCCCGAGCACCTGCTGGATCTGCTCAAGCAGCGCTACCGCTGGACCCGGGGGATCCTCCAGTCGCTCATGAAGCGGAAGGCATGGCTGCTGCTGCCCAAGCACGGGGCCGCGATCTGGGTCTCGCTTCTGTTCATGCTCTTCGAGGCCATTCTGTGGCCCGCGGCGAACATCGTGGGCAACCTGGTGTTCGCAGTCGGGGCCCTGGAGGCGGGCGTCGCGGCCTATGTGCTCTACTGGTGGCTCCTCCTCACGCTGCTGGACGTGACCGCCGCGGCGTACACCATCGCGATGGAGGAGGAGGATCTGGGGCTCGTGCCCTACGCCGTGCTGTACCGCTACCTGTTCATCGCGACGATCGACGTCACCAAGCTCTTCGCGACCATCGAGCAGTTCCTCGGCGTCCGGATGACGTGGGGGAAGCTTCAGCGCGCGGGGCGGATCTGACCGGGAGGGACCGTGCAGCTCAATTCACTCAGCCTCAATACCCTGCTGTCGATCATCATCCTCGTCTCGTTCATCGTGACGGTGGTGCTGGCCGCGGCGAGCTATACCGCGTACAAGCTCCGTGAGCGCCGCCGGCCTCGGCCGGCGGCGGGCACGGAATCGGAGAATCTGTATTTCGAGCGGTACTTCCCGCCTCCCCAAGGGGAGAGCGAGGGTCCCCCGCCGGCCTAGTCCCGCTTGGCGCCGGCGATGCGGTCGATCGCATCCCCCAGCGCCGTGTAGGACGTGGGATCCACCTCCCGGAACGGCGTCGCCTTGTAAGCGATCATTCCGTCGGGGCCGACCACGAACAAGCTGCGGTTGTCGAGCTGGTGCTCCGGGAGCCACGCCCCGTAGAGCTTGCCCGCGTCGCCGCTCGGGTCGCTCAGGAACGTGAAGGGGTACCGGGCGTCCTTGGCCCAGGCCGCCAGGGTGTCGGCGGGGTCGGCACTGATGGCGAGGAGCACGACGTTCTTTCCGCCGTGGAACAGTTTCGCGTACTGATCACGGTACGCGTCCATTTGGATGGTTCAGCCCTTGGTCCGGGCCTTGTAGAAGAACGCGAGTACGACCGTCTTCCCTTTGAAGTCGTGCAACCGGACCGGCGCCGTTGCCACGCCATGACTGGTGGCCGGCGTCAGGGCGAAATCGGGCGCCGGCTGGCTCACCGCGGGGCCCTGCTCCTGCTGCGCCGCCGCCGCTCCCGTTCCCGCCGCCCATACGAGCGCCATCCCTGTGGCCCATCGGGCCAAGTTCATCGTGCCTCCTCGGTGCCCGCGGCACCTGCGTTGAGAATCCGCCAGACGGTACCGTTGGCGTCGGCGGCGACAAAGAGCGAGCCGTCGGGCCCGATCGCGAGGCCCGACGGACGAATCGAGGTGGGTCCGCCAACGCCGGTGACGACCGTCTGGTAGGCTCCCGACGGCAGGCCGTTCTGGAGCGGCTGCCAGACGACGCGATACCCGGCCTGCGGCAGCGGCGCGCGGTTCCATGACCCGTGGAACGCGACGAACACGCCGCTCGCGTACGCCGGGCCCAGCTGCTTGGCGGGGCCGAAGGCCAGCGCGAGCGGTGCCCAGTGCCCGGGGAACGCCGCCAGCGGTGCCTTGGCCGACGCGCAACGGCCGATCTGCTTCCCGTCGCCGCCGTACTCCGGCGCCAGCACCAGGGTGCGGGCGTCCACGTCGTAGTAGCAGTAGGGCCAGCCGAAGTCGTCCCCCCGCTCGATCCGCACGAACTCCTCGCCCGGGTTCTCGGCACTCCGCTCGACGCTGAAGCCCCAGTTGTCGGCCAGCTGGTCCCGGCCCATGACCGCGCCGTAGAGAGCGCCGCTCGCGGGATCGACCGCCATGGCGACCGTATTCCGGAGCCCGGTGGCCCAGTGCTCACCGTCGGCGAAACGCTGGCCCGGCCGGTCGGCGGCGAAGCGCCAGATCCCCGCCCGGGTCGCGAGCTCGGCGCAGGGATTCCGTCCGGGCGAGTGGGAAGCGCGATTCCGCTCCTGACAGCTGTTCGTGGCCGAGCCCACGTTGACAAACAGGGCGCCGCCGGGGCCGAGCGCGATGCTCTTCGAGGTGTGGTCACCGCCCGAGGGCAGACCCGCCACGATCGTCTCCACCGGGCCGCTCGGCTCCAGCTGGCCCGGCGTCCAGGCGTAGCGGTACACCGCGTCGTCGCTGCTGTAGTACAGGTACCGGTCGGTGAGCGCGATGCCCGTGCCCCCGGACGGGGCGAATCGGCGCACGAGGTCCGCCGCGCCGTCCCCCGACGTATCCCGCAGGGCGACGATGTCCCGGCCTTCGGCGTTCGCAAAGATGTCGCCCTTCGGCGCGACGACGATGTGGCGCACCCGGCCCAGGCCCTTCGCGACGACCTGCGCACACAACCCGCCCGAGAGGGAAAGTCCGCCGTTGTCTGCGGCGCAGAGCGGGTGGTCGGAGTGGCGCGGGCGCTCGAGCCGGGGGCGCCGGAGCGCGGCCGCGACCAAGGCGATGGCGGCGAGTCCGAGCAGCAGCGCGACCGCGCGCCCAGGGGAGAATCGGGTCGACATTGTGCCGGAAATATGGCCTCGCGCCGCGCGCTTCGGCTATGCCGAGCGGGGCCCGCGGCGGCGTACCCTATTGCCGTGGGAGAAAAGCGTCATACTTTGATGGGCGTCGGATTCTTTCGGATTCGCTCCTTCGCAGGCACGGTCGCTTTCCAATACCCTCACGGGAGACTCGCGATGGCAGCCAAGAAGAAGTCCAAGAAAGCCAAGAAGTCCACCGCCAAGCGCCGCGCGGCCAAGAAGCCCGCGAAGAAAAGGACGGCCGCGAAGCGGAAGCCCAACCCGGCGTTCATGAAGCCCATGACGCCGAGCGCCGCGCTGGCTGAGGTCGTCGGGAGCAAGCCCCTCCCCCGCACGGAGGTGACGAGCAAGCTCTGGGCGTACATCAAGCGCAAAGGCCTCCAGGACAAGGTCAACCGGCGGAACATCCACGCCGATGAGGCCCTCCGACCGATCTTCAAGAAAGACGTCGTCAACATGTTCGAGATGACCAAGCTGGTGAGCAAGCACCTCAGCTAGGTCCTCGTCTCGCCGCACGACGCTGAGGGCGCTCCCGTCGGAGCGCCCTTCGTCTTTCCTATCGGGCCGGCAGCTCGCGGGCGATCCGCCCCGCCGCGAGCTCGGCTGATATGAGCACCATGGGCAGTCCGCATCCCGGGTGCGTGCTCTGGCCGACGAAGTAGAGGTTGCGGTAGCGGGAATGGCGGTTGCGCGGCCGGAAGTAGCCGATCTGGCGAAGGCCGTGCGAGAGACCGAACGCCTCGCCTCGGAGGTTGCCAAACCGGGCGGTGAAGTCGGTCGGGGTGACGAGCCGGCGGGTGACGATGTGCCGGCGGAGATCGGGACAGCCTAGCGCCTCGAGTCGGTCCAGCGTTCGCTCCTCCACCCGCGGGCCCTCCACCCTCCAGTCGATCGGGTGCTGCGGATCCTGACTCGGCGCGACCACCAGGACGAACAGGTTCTCGCAGCCGGGCGGGGCTTGCCCGGGGTCCGTCCGGGTCGAGGCGACGACGTAGAGCGGCGGATCGTCGGGCATCCGGTGCTCCCGGCAGAGGAGCCGGCAGGATTCGGCCAGGTCGCGCGACACGGCGAGGTTGTGGTGCAGCAGGTTGGGGTAGGTGCGATTGACCCCCAGGTAGAGCAGCACCACCGAGCAGCTGAAGTCCTTGCGCTCGATCCCGGGATACGGCTCGCCCAGCAGCGTGTCGTATGTATACGGCAGGTCGGCGTTGGCCACGACGAGGTCCGCCGCGAGCTCGCGGCCGTCGGCCAGCCGGGCCGCGCTGACCCGGCGGCCGGCCCGCACCAGGCGCGTCACCGGCGTGCCGTAGTGATGGGTGACGCCCAGCTCGCCGCCCAGCCGCTCGAGCGCCAGCGCGAGCTGGTGCATCCCCCCCATGGGATAGAAGATGCCGCCCGCGATTTCGGCGTGCGCGAGCAGACCGTAGATCGCGAGGGCATGGTAGGGCGAGAGCCCGAGATAGAGAGCCTGGAAGGTGACAGCCTGGCGCAGCCGCTCGTCATCGAAGAACCGCCGCACCATCGCCTGGAGATCGCCCAGCGCCGCGCGACCGTAGCGGAATCCCATCCCGCCGATTCGAAGCATCGACTGGGGACGGTGCATGTCCCGCCGGATGAAGTCGATCCCCCGGTGGTACAGCTCGCCGGTGTGCGCCAGCCACTGAAGCGCGCGTGGCCCGCACCCCGGCTCGATGCGCTCGAGATTCTCGAGCAGCCGGTTCAGCCTGCTGGTCATCTCGAGCGTGGATCCGTCGGCAAAGTGGAGCCGGTAGCAGGGATCGCACCGGACCAGCGTGAGATAGTCCTCCCGCCGTCGCCCCACGTCCTGGAACAGCCGGTCCCAGCACTCCGTCATCATCACCATGGAAGGACCAGTGTCGAACGTGAAGCCCTCGGAGCGCCAGACGCCCGCGCGGCCGCCCGGCGCATCGTGCCGCTCCACCACGGTGACCGCATAGCCCGCATGCGCCAGCCGGACCGCGGCGGCGAGCCCGCCGATGCCGGCGCCGATCACCAGCACCCGGCGCCCCCCGTTCACCGTTTACCGTTCACTGTTCACGCAGTTTATCTTTGCCCCCCTATGGCCGGCGAATACATCTTCACGATGCGCGACCTGCGCAAGGTCGTGCCCCCCAACAAGGAGATCCTGAAGGGGATCCACCTCGCGTTCTACCCCGGTGCCAAGATCGGGGTCTTGGGCGCCAACGGCGCGGGGAAGTCCACGCTGCTCCGGATCATGGCGGGCGTGGACACCGATTTTCTGGGCGACGCGCGTCCCCTGCCGGGCACCAAGATCGGGTACCTCCCGCAGGAGCCCCGGCTGGACCCCGCGAAGGACGTCCGCGGCAACGTGGAGGTCGCCGTCGCCGACTCCCGTGCGCTGCTGCAGCAGTTCGAGACGCTGAGCGCCGGGTTCGCGGAGCCCTTGGAGGAGAAAGAAATGCTCCGCCTCCTGGAGAAGCAGGGCAACCTCCAGGAGCGGATCGACGCCCTCGGCCTCTGGGAGCTGGATCACCAGATCGACCTGGCGATGGACGCCCTTCGCTTGCCCGCGGGTGACGCCGACGTGACGAAGATCTCCGGCGGCGAGCGGCGCCGGGTGGCGCTCTGCCAGGTGCTCCTGGCCCAACCCGACATGCTGCTGCTGGACGAGCCGACCAATCACCTCGACGCGGAAAGCGTCTGGTGGCTGGAGCGCTACCTCGCCGGGTTTCCCGGGACGGTTGTGGCGGTGACGCACGACCGGTACTTCCTCGACAACGTCGCCAAGTGGATCCTGGAGCTGTATCAGGGGGCCGGCATCCCGTGGGAGGGGAACTACTCCTCCTGGCTGGCGCAGAAGCAGCAGCGGCTGGCGCAGGAGGAGAAGCAAGCGTCGGCCCGGCAGAAGACGCTGGTGCACGAGCTGGAGTGGATCCGGATGGCGCCGCGCGCGCGCCAGGCCAAGAGCAAGGCTCGCATCACCCGCTTCGAGGAGCTGCGAGCGGAGGCCGAGCGGCAGGCGGAGGGCTCGGCGGAGATCCTGATCCCGGTGCCCGAGCGCCTGGGTGACGAGGTGGTGGTGGCCACGGGGCTCGGGAAAGGCTACGGCGACCGGCTCCTCTTCGAGGGCCTGAGCTTCGCCCTGCCCCGGGGCGGCATCGTGGGTGTGATCGGTCCGAACGGCGCCGGCAAAACGACTCTGTTCCGCCTGATCACCGGCAGCGAGACGCCGGACGCGGGCGAGCTGGTTGTGGGCAAGACCGTCCAGCTCGCGTACGTGGACCAGAGCCGGGACACGCTGGACGGCTCGAAGACCGCCTACGAGGAGATCTCCGGCGGCCAGGACACCTTGCAGTTCGGCAAGCGGCAGGTGAACGCGCGGGCCTACTGCGCCGGATTCAACTTCCGCGGGTCCGACCAGCAGAAGCGGGTGAAGGATCTCTCCGGGGGCGAGCGGAACCGCTTGCACCTGGCCAAGCTGCTCAAGAGCGGGGGCAACGTGCTCCTGCTCGACGAGCCGACCAACGATCTGGACGTGGACACCCTCCGGGCCCTTGAGGAGGCGCTGGTGGGCTTTGCCGGATGCGCGGTGGTCATCAGCCACGACCGCTGGTTTCTCGACCGCATCGCCACCCACATCCTGGCGTTCGAGGGCAACAGCGAGGTCGTGTGGTTCGAGGGGAACTACCAGGACTACGCCGCCGATCTGAAGCGGCGCAAAGGGGTGGACGCGAACCAACCGCACCGGATCCGGTATAAGAAGCTGGTGCATTGAACACCGTCACTCGTGTTGGGTTACCTTCCCCGGTCATGCTCACGACCGAGTCCCGCATCCCGTATCTGCCCGCCCGGATCGAGGGACTGTCCTCGATCGGCATGAACCTGTGGTGGAGCTGGAGCCGCGAGGCCCGCACCCTGTTCCACAGCATCGACCCGCTGCTCTGGCATCGGGCGCGTCACAACCCGATCGACTTCCTGTCTCAGGTGGATCCCGCCCGGATGGCCGCGTGCGCGAGCGACACCAGCTTTCTCCGCCGCTACGACGAGGTCATGGCGAGCATGACCCACGCGCTCACGACCCCGGACACCTGGTTCAGCCGCACCTATCCGGACTACAGCGACGGTCCGCTGGCCTACTTCTGTGCCGAGTTCGGCCTCCACGCGTCGGTGCCGATCTACTCGGGCGGCCTGGGCGTGCTCGCCGGCGACCACTGCAAGTCAGCGTCCGACTTCGGCGTCCCGATGATCGGCGTGGGCCTGCTTTACATGAAGGGCTACTTCGACCAGCGACTCCGCCTCGACGGATGGCAGGAGGACAGCGACGAGGAGTACGACGTCGCCCGCACCCCGCTCGAGCCCGTGGTCGGGCCGAACCACGAGCCTTTCCTGGCCACCGTGGCGACCGCCGGCCGGCCGGTGCAGGTCCGCGCCTGGCGTATCATGGTGGGTCGCGTCCCCATCTACCTCCTCGACACCAACCTCGAGAGCAATCACCCGGAAGACCGCCTCCTGATGAACAAGCTGTACGCCGGGGGGCCCGAGCTGCGCCTGCGCCAGGAATGGATCCTCGGCGCCGGGGGCGTGCGCATGCTGCGCGCCGTAGGGATTCAGCCGGCAGTCTGGCACGCGAACGAAGGGCACGCCGCGTTCATGATGATCGAGCGGATCCGGGAGCTGACCAGCCGGGGCGCGCCGTTCGCGGACGCCGTTCGGGAGGTGCGGCCGCGGAGCATCTTCACGACGCACACGCCCGTGCCGGCCGGTCACGACGCCTTCGCCGCGGATGATGTGGCGGCCTGCATCGGTCCGGTCTGGGACGAGCTGGGCGTGGACAAGGACACCTTCTTCCGCCTGGGCCGGCACCCGTCCCTGCCGGACCGATTCCACATGACGGTCGTCGCGATCCGGTGCTCCTCGCGGGTGAACGGGGTCTCGCGCCAACACGGCCAGGTGTCCCGGCACCTGTGGCGCGATCTCTGGCCCAACCGGCCGTGGGAGACGATTCCGGTGGGCCACGTCACCAACGGCGTGCACCTGCCGACCTGGATGGCGGCGCCGATCATGAGCCTGCTGGACCAGCATCTGGGGCCGGGCTGGACCGACCGCGAGGACGACCCCGCCCTGTGGGATCAGGTACTGACGCTCGACCACGGGCAGCTCTGGGAGGTACACGTCAAGCTCAAAGGCATCCTCCACGACTATATCCGCGAGGACGCCCGTCACCGGTTCGCCGGCCAGCACAAGGAGGCCGCGCAGGTGGTGGGCGCCGGCACGCTGCTCGAGCCCAACGCGCTTACCATCGGCTTCGCCCGCCGGTTCGCCACCTACAAGCGCGCGAACCTGATCTTTCGCGACCTCGACCGGCTGCGGCGCCTGCTCACCAACCCCCGGCGGCCGGTCCAGATCGTGTTCGCGGGCAAGGCCCACCCCGCGGACAATCCCGGCAAGGAAGTGCTGCAGAGCGTCTACCAGTTTACCCGGGACCCGGCTTTCGAGGGCCGCGTGGCGTTTATCGAGGACTACGACATGCACCTGGCCCATCTGCTGGTCCAGGGCACCGATCTCTGGCTCAACCTGCCCCGCGTCCCGCTCGAAGCATCGGGCACGAGCGGCATGAAGGCCGGGCTCAACGGGGTCCCGCAGTTGGGCACGCTGGACGGCTGGTGGAAAGAGGCGTACGATGGACTGGCGGGCTGGGCGATTCCCCAGCCCGGCGAGCACGAGGACGCCGACGAGGCGGATGCGGCCCGATTCTACAGCCTGCTCGAGGAGCAGGTTATCCCTCTTTACTACAACCGGGACGCCCGCGGGGTCCCGCTCGGCTGGGTGGAGAAGATGCGCTACGCCATCCGGCTCGGCGGGACCCGGTTCACGGCCCGGCGGATGATGCAAGAGTATGTCCAGAAGTACTACGCGCCAGCGTTCCGGGGCGAGTCGACCGCCGACGATCCACCCACCGGATGACGGGGAGACGGTGCCCGGATGGGCCGCGAGCCCCGCGCCGCTGCTGACACCGGGCGGCGAGCCGGTCTCGGTCGTGCACCTCACGGCCGAATATTTCCCCTATGCCCGCACCGGCGGCCTCGCCGAGGCGGTGATGGGGCTGGCGTCGTTCCAGCGCGCCCGTGGGCTCCCCGTCACCGTGCTCATGCCGCTCTACCGCACAGTGCGCGACGAGGCGCCCGACCTCGAGCCGGTCGGCCCGCCGATTCACGTGCCCCTCGGCGCGCAGGTCGAGGAAGCTCGGATCTTCCGCATCGCGGGCGAGCCGCCGCCCGGCCCGCGCGTCTTTTTCGTCGAGCACCTGGATTTCTTCAACCGGGCGGGGATCTACGGCGAGCAGGGCCAGGACTACCCCGACAATGCGAGACGCTTCGCCTTCTTCGCGCTCGCGTCCTGTCTCGCCCTGCCGCGCGTGGCGCCCGGGCCGCTCATCCTGCACGCCCACGACTGGCACACAGCCCTGGCGCCGATCTACCTGCGCACGCTATTCGCTGGTGAGCCCTGGGCCCGCGACGCGCTCGCCATCCTCTCGGTCCACAACCCGGGTTACCAGGGTCATTTCGGGCCCGAGGCCATGCTTGATATCGGCCTCCCGGTCGAGCTGTACAACTGGCGCCAGCTCGAGTGGTACGGCAAAGTGAATTTTCTCAAGGGCGGGCTCGCGTTCGCCGACTGCGCCATCACCGTCAGTCCATCGCAGGCCGCCGAGCTTTGCACCCCGGGTGGCGGCTTTGGCCTGCACGAGACGTACAAGGTGCTCGGCGACCGGCTCGTCGGCATCCTGAACGGGATCGACCAGGACGTCTGGAATCCGGCGACCGACCCCCAGATCTTCGCCCGGTATCGCGCGGACGACCTCGAGGGCAAACACCGCTGCAAGGCCGCACTCCAGCGGTCGTACGGGTTGCCGGAGCGGCCGGATGTCCCCCTCTTCGGCATGGCCGGCCGCCTGGTGCAGCAGAAGGGCCTGGATCTCATTCTCGCCAGCAAGCGGCTGCTGGCCGAGGATGCGCAGTTCGTCTTCCTCGGGAGCGGGGATCCCGGCTACGAGGAGGCGCTCGCCGGGCTCGCGCGGGCGGCGCCCGGCAAGATCGGGGTCCAGCTCGCCTTCCGTGATTCGCTGGAGCACCGGCTGATGGCGGGTGTGGACCTGTTCCTGATGCCGTCGCTGTACGAGCCGTGCGGATTGACCCAGATGCGGGCCCAGCGGTACGGCTCGCTCCCGGTCGCTCGGCGAGTGGGCGGTCTGGCCGACACGATCGAGGACGGCGTCACCGGGTTCCTCTTCGACGCCTACGAGTCGAGTGTGCTGGAGGTGGCGGCGTTCCGCGCGCTCGCCACCTATGCCCGCCCGGCCGAAAGGACCCGGATGATGCAAGAGGCGATGGCGCGCGATTTCAGCTGGGAGCGGTCCGTGTCCGCATACGTCGACGTTTACCGGCGCGTCGTGGCCCGGGGGCCGCGCGTCTGAGCGGAGCCCCGATGGATTTCGTCCTCATGCTCCACAGCCATCTGCCGTGGGTGCTGAACCACGGCCGGTGGCCCCATGGCAGCGACTGGCTGAGCGAAGCCGCGCTCGACACCTATCTGCCGCTGCTCGAGACCCTCCGAGCCCTGGACGGAGAGCGGGTGCCGTCCCCCATGACGATCGGGTTCACGCCGGTGCTGGCGAACCAGCTGGCGAGCCCCGTATTCGTCGAGGAGCTGGAGGCGTTCCTGGCGCAGCGGCTCGAGGCCTGTGACCAGGCGGTGGTGGACCTCGGGGCAACCGACCCCTCGCTCCTGCCGCTCGTGCGCTTCTGGCGCGACCGGTTCGTCCGCCTGCGCGACCTCTTCCGGGCAACCGGCGGCGATCTCGTCTCGGCCTTCCGCCAGCTCGAAGCGAGCGGACGGATCGAGATCCTGGGCTCCGCGGCCACTCACGGGTTCCTGCCCCTGCTCGCGCGGGACGAGAGCATCCGCTTCCAGCTCGCCGTTGGCGTGGCCGAGCACCGCCGGCTCTTCGGGCGGACCCCGGGCGGCTGCTGGCTGCCCGAGTGCGCCTATCGGCCGCGCGGTCGCTGGGCCCCGTGGCCGACCGCGCCCAAAGCCGGGGTCCGCCGTGGAATCGAAGAGCACCTCGCCGATGCCGGCTTCGGCTTCTTCTTCGTGGACGCGCACCTCGCCGCGGCCGGGCGGCCGCTCGGTCTCTACGGCGACCCGCTGTTCGGCCCGCGCGAAGTGCCCGACGGCGAAGACCCCACGTCGGTCCCCGCCCAACGCACCCCGTACCAGGCGTATCGGGTGTCACCGGCGCGAGGGATGAACCCGGTCGCGGCGTTCGTGCGCGACCCGCGGGCCTCGATGCAGGTGTGGAGCCGCCATCACGGCTATCCCGGCTCCGGCGAGTATCTCGAGTTCCACAAGATCCGCTGGCCCGGCGGGCTCAAGCTCTGGCGGGTGACGGGCGACGGCGTCGATCTCGGGAGCAAGCAGCGGTACGATCCGGGGGTTGCGCGGGGCCAGGCACACGGGCACGCCAGGCATTTCGCTTCGCTTCTCGGCCGGATCGCGGGGGCTGACTCGCCCGGTCCCGATGGCGTGATCGCGGTCCCGTTCGATACCGAGCTCTTCGGACACTGGTGGTTCGAGGGCCCCGATTTCCTGGGCGACGTCTACCGCGAGCTGCCCTGGCAAAGCAACGTCAGGGCCGTCACGGGGTCGCGCCATATGGCCGAGCACCCGGCCCGCACAGCCATCCGTCTTCCGGAGGGCACCTGGGGCGCCAACGGAGACTACTCCATGTGGCTGGGCCCCGAGACCGCGTGGACCTGGGAGCGGCTCTGGCCGCTGGAGCAACGGTTCTGGGACGTGGCTGCGGAGGCGCTCGCCCTGCCTGCGGCGGGTCCGGTGCTCGCCCAGGCGGCCCGGTCGCTGCTCCTCACCCAGTCCTCCGACTGGCAGTTCATCATCTCCACCGGCGCGGTCGCCGACTACGGCGTGCGCCGGTTCACCCAGCACTGCGTCGAGACCGAGAAGCTCGTCGCGGCTCTGACCCCGGGCAGCGCCACGTCGCTCGAAGAGGGCCAGACGCTCGCGGCCGAGCTGTACCAGCGGGACCACCTCTTCCCCCATATCCTCCCGGCCGTGGCCGCGGCCCTCAGCGGCTCCCGCACGCTCGCGCTGGGCTGATATGGCCCCGATCCGCTTCGTCTTCGGCCTGCACCTCCATCAGCCGGTCGGGAACTTCGACCACGTCTTCCAGCAGCACCTGGACGACGTGTACGCGCCGTTGCTCGACCGGCTCAGCGGCGCCGACTTTCTCCCGATCGTCCTCCACGTGTCCGGGCCGCTCTTCGACTGGCTCGAGGCCCACGGATCGGCCTGGATGGATCGGCTCGGTCGGCTCGCGGCGGACGGCCGAGTCGAGCTGCTGCTGTCGGGCTTCTACGAGCCGGTGCTCGCCTCCCTCCCGCGGCGGGACCGGGTCGAGCAGATCCAGTGGATGCGCGACGCGCTCCGCCGCCGGTTCGGGGTCGAGGCCACGGGCCTCTGGCTTACCGAGCGGGTGTGGGAGCCGGAGCTCGCCGCCGACCTGGCCGACGCCGGCGTGCGCTACGCGCTGGTGGACGACCGGCATTTCGTGGTGTGCGGCTTCCCTCAGGAGCGGCTGTACGCTCCCTTCTGGACCGAGTCCGACGGCAAGCGCGTGGCCCTCTTTCCGATCGACGAGCGGCTCCGGTACCTCGTCCCGTTCCGGCCGCCGGAGGAAACCGCCGCTTATCTCCGGGGCCTCCGCGCCGCCGGTCACCAGCTCGCCGTCCTCGCGGACGACGGCGAGAAGTTCGGCGGATGGCCGGGCACCCGGGAGTGGGTCTACGAGAAGGGCTGGCTCGACGGATTCGTCCGGGAGATTCACGCGCTGGTGGATCAGGGCGAGGTGCGACTCAGCACGTTGGCACAGGCTCTGGCCGACGTGCCGAGCGGCGGGATCGCGTACCTGCCGACGGCGTCGTACCGCGAGATGGAGGCCTGGTCGCTCCCGCCCGACGCTGCGCTCCGGCTGGGTCGGCTGGAGACCGAGCTCGGCGAGGCGAGGATGAGCGGTCCGGATGGGGCGCTGGTCCGGGGGGCACATTGGCGGAACTTCCTCGCCAAGTATCCGGAGTCGAACCGGATGCACAAGAAGATGCTGGCCCTTTCCGCGCTCTGCCGCCGGCTGGACGACCCGGTCGAGGCCCGCCGCGCGATCGGCCGCGCCCAGTGCAACGACGCCTATTGGCACGGCGTGTTCGGCGGGCTCTACCTGCCCCACCTCCGGGAAGCCAACTGGAGGAATCTCGCCCAGGCCGAGGGGTGGCTCCGCACCGGGCAGCAGCTGGCCTGGGAGGTGCTGGACTTCGACGGCGACGGGCACGACGAGATCTGGGTACACTCGGACCGGTGCTCCGTCGTGCTGAGCCCGTGGCGCGGAGGCGCGATCGAGGAGCTGACGCTCTTCGCCGCCGGCATCAACTTCGCCGACGTGCTGACCCGCCGGCTCGAGGCGTATCACGTCACGGCGTTCGAGCATGGGGCTGAAGGCCAGGAAGGCGGGGGCGGGGCGCCGAGCATCCACGACATCGAAGAGGGTCTCCGACTCACCGAGCGGCCTCCGGTGGACGCGGAGGATCGGGCGCTGTTCGTGGACCGAGTGCTGCCCGGCGACCTCACGGTGGACACTTACACGCGTGGCGCCTACACGCCGGTCCGCTCCTGGGCCCGGACGCCCGCGCATTTCCAGATCGCCGATGCGGATGGGGCAGTGGAAATCCGGCTCGGCTTCCACGCCGACGGCGCACCGCTGCTCAAGACCGTGCGGATCGCCGCCGACGGCCGGCTCGCGGTCACCTACGAGTGGCCGCCCGGTGCCGACCCGAGCGGAGCCGTGTTCGCCCCCGAGCTTTCGCTTTTTCGTCCGCTGGCGCTCGGGTTCGATCCCGAGCCGGAGATCTGGACCTTCCCCGTCGAAACCGTCGCCAAGTCGGAGCGGGGCCTCGACCGCACTCGCCAGGGCGAGTCGGTGACGCCCCGCTGGCCGCTCACGCTCGGCCGGGCGCGCATCGAGCTCGGTCCCCAGGAGCCGTAGCCCTCGCTATCTTTGCCGCATGCCGACGTCCCCGCGACAGGTGACCCTGGGTCTGGTGCAGAGCCGCTGCACGCTCGATCCGGCGGAGAATTTTCGGAAGGCCATCGCCGGCGTGCGCGAAGCCCGGGCCAAGGGCGCCGAGCTGGTCTGCCTGCAGGAGCTTTTCCGCAGCCAGTACTTCTGCCAGACGGAAGACCACAGCCACTTCGCCCTCGCCGAGCCGGTTCCCGGACCGAGCACGGAGGCGCTGTCAAAGCTCGCGGCCGAGCTCGGAGTGGTGATCGTAGCTTCGCTGTTCGAGCGGCGGGCCGAGGGCTTGTATCACAACACGGCGGCGATCATCGACGCGGACGGGACGTATCTCGGCAAGTACCGGAAGATGCACATCCCGGACGATCCCCAGTACTACGAGAAGTTCTACTTCACCCCGGGCGATCTTGGCTTCCTCGCGTGGGACACCAAGGTCGGTCGGATTGGCGTGCTCGTGTGCTGGGATCAGTGGTATCCGGAAGCCGCGCGCCTCACGGCGCTCGCGGGCGCGCAGATCCTCTTCTACCCCACCGCCATCGGCTGGCTGCCGGCGGAAAAGGCCGAGCACGGCACCCAGCAGCAGGCGGCGTGGGAGACGATCCAGCGGAGCCACGCGATCGCCAACGGCGTGTACGTCTGCGCAGTGAACCGGGTCGGACACGAGGGCGCCCCAAGCGGCGGGATCGAGTTCTGGGGCGGCAGCTTCGTCGCCGATCCCGGCGGTCGCATACTGGCCAAGGCCGGCGAGGGCGAGGAAGTCCTCATCGCCACGTGCGATCTGGCG
>JBGQIW010000015.1:0-39376 GCA_041498715.1 Gemmatimonadota bacterium
CGATCGAAGCGGTGGCCCAGCGCTGCCTCGAGCTCGGCCAGCGCCGTCCCTCCCTGCACCCGCCACTCGTCGTCGCCCAGCTCCTGGATCGGTGCCACCTCGTCGGTGTCGTACTCGTCGCGAATCTCGCCCACGATCTCCTCGAGGATGTCCTCGAGCGTCACCAGACCCGCGGTCCCACCGAACTCGTCCACCACGATCGCGATGTGACTGGGCCCCCGCTGGAAGTCGCGGAGCTGACGGTCGAGCGTCTTGGCCTCGGGCACGAACGCGGCCGGCCGGATGAGCGCGTGCCACGCGGGGTCGGCGTCGTCCAGGCGCGCGAGCATGTCCTTGGCGTAGATCACGCCGACGATGGCATCGGGATGGCCGTCGTAGACCAGCAGGCGGGCGTGCTCGGCGCTGTGGAGGGTGCGAACCACCTCGTCGCGGGACGCGGCGAGATCCACGGCGACGATGTCGATCCGGGGCGTCATGACCTCCGACACGGTCGTATCGGCGAGGGAGAAGACGCCGAGCAGCATGTCGCGCTGTGCGCTGCCGAGATGGCGCTGCTCCGGCCGGTGGGGCGGGCGCATCCGGGCGTCGGCCCACGCGACGAACCGGAGGAACGGCTTGAAGGGGCCGAGCGTCGGCACGGCCGCCCGGCGGACCGGGCCGGAAAGCTCCGGGGCAACCGCGGCCACGACCCGCGGCAGCAGATCACCCACGACCCAGACCAGGCCCACGGCGAGAATGAGCCGGGCGAGCCCCGGGATCGGCGCCCACGCCCACCACACGACGGTGGTGCCCGCCGCGGCGCCGGCCAGCACCAGACAGGCGAGATGGGCGACGTGCAGCTGGCGGGAGACGCCGAGCGGGCCTTCCTCGGCCGGGAATACGCCGGGCGACCGCGGCAGCTCGGCGTCGGCCTCCGCGGCAAGCGCGAGCCACGCGGCCCAGAGGGTGAGCCCCGTGAGCACCAGCGGGCCGATGAAGTGCTGGAGCATCGCGATCATGCCAGCGCCTCCACGTAGCGCTCCTGCCGGCGCCACATCGCCGACCGCACCCGCTCCGGCCCCTCCGGATGCTCCCGTCCTAGCGCATGCAGCGTCCCGTGCACTACGAGCCGGATCAGCTCCTGCCGGAGCGAAACCCCGTAGGTCCGCGCGGCCCGGGCCGCAACCCAGGGGCAGACGTACACGTCGCCCAGCGGGGGCCCGGCGGGAGGCTCGAGGGTGAACGCCAGCACGTCGGTCGGGCGGTCGTGGCCCTTGTAGCGGGCGTTCAACCGGCGCATCCGGTCGCGTCCGACAAACGTGACCGACACGACCGCCCGCCGGCGCTCCCCCCCCAGCACGGCCCGGACGACGCGCCGGACCACGGGTGCCGGCAACGCCAGCGGCCGCCCGTGCACGCTCACCTCAGGAGCGCTCGGCCGGCTCGAACTCCGCACCGATGCCCCCGCTGGCCCGGGGATAGCCGATCCGGTGATGGTACATGCCGGCCATGGACCGACAGAACACTTCCTTGACCCGGTCGATGTCGCGCAGCGTGATGGGCGCCTCCTCCAGCTGCCCGGCGCCCAGCTTCTGGCCGACCAGCTGCTCGATCGCGCGCCGCACCGACTCCGCCTTGCGGTCATCGAGCACGCGGATGGCCGCCTCGGAGGAATCCGCCAGCATGGCGACCGCGGTCTCGACCGACTGCGGGCGGGGCCCCGGGTAGCGGAAGTCGCGGATGTCGATCTCCACCGCGGGCGAGCGCCGCCGGGCGCGGTGGAGGAAGTAGTTGATTTCGCTGGTGCCGTGATGCTCGGGAATGAACGCCCGGACGACCTTGGGCAGGGCCGCCTCCTCGGCCAGCTGCACCCCGAACGCGACGTGGTCCCGGATGATCCGCGCGGACTCCTCGGGACTGAGCGCGTCGTGGGGGTTGTCCCCCTGCTGTTGGTTCTCGACGAAGAAGCGGGGACTCTTCAGCTTGCCCACGTCGTGGTAGTAGCAACCGACCCGGGCCAGCAGTCCGTTGGCGCCGATCGCGTTGCAGGCGGCCTCGCAGAGGTTCGCCATCGCGAGACTGTGGGCCCACGTGCCGGGCGCCTCGACGGCCAGGCGCTGGAGCAGCGGCCGGCGCAGGTCGGACAGCTCGAGCAGCGTGAGGTCGGTCGTGATGCGGGTGGCCGACTCCGCGAGCGGCACCATGAGGAGCGCGAACGAGGCGCTGGAGAGCGCCACCATCGAGCCGGTGATGGCGGTGGTCACGATCACGGCCCCGCCCCAGCCGCTGACGAGGCCCATCGTGAGCGCCGCCAAGGTATAGGCGCCCGCCACGATCACGATCGTCAAGTAGAGATGCCGGCGGCTGCGCACGAAGCGCATGCCCAGCGCCGCGGCGACGCCGCCCACCACACCGAAGAAGACCGTGTTGCTTTCCCGGAGCGCCCACTGGCCGCCGAGCAGGATCGCGAGCGTCATCGCGGCGAAGACCGCGGTGCGCCCGTCGTAGAGCATGGTGACGAGAATGGCGGCGAACGGCACGGGGATCAGCTCGGGCCGCCAGGGAAACACGTGCGTGAGGGCACCCGCGACCAGCACCACGAACCCGAACACGCCCCCGAAGAAGAGCATCTCCCGGAGCTGGTCGTAGCTCTCCCGGCGATAGAGCAGGATGATGAGCCAGAACGTGGACAGGATGATCGCGTTATAGAGCAGGCCGCCGAGCACCGTCCGCGCCATCACCCGGTCCTCGCCCCGGCGGACCAGCTCCGCCTGGAGGCCCACGAGCTTGTCGCGCGCTTCCTGGGTGACCGGCTGCCCCTGGGTCACGATCCGCTCCCCCGCCTGCACCGCGTACTTCACGGAGTCCACAGCGGCGCGCAGGTCCTCCCGCCGAGCGGCCGTAAGCCCCGCGTCGTACACGACGGTCGGCCGGTAGAACGCGGCGATGAGCTTGCGCAGGAGCCGGCCTCCGACCTCATCCGTGATGCCCTGGCGGGGCGCCTCCGCCTCCGCCATCAGATCCGCGAAGGTGCCGATCGAGTCGCGCTCGACCACCCGCTCGGCGTCGCCCCGGCGGAGTGTCACCCAGCGGCTCGGCTCCGCCCGAAGCGTGGCCGCGTCCGCCAGCCCCCGGGAGATGGTCCCGCCAAGAAGGTCGGTCAGCGCGGTGCGCAGGCTGCGCCGGCGACCCGCGTCGCTCAGGTACTCGGCGTCCTCGGGGCCGAGGCGCACCCCCGCCGCCGCGGCCGGCGCGTAGAGGTCCGCGGGGCTCCGGATGACCGCGGCGTCGAGGCGCCCGAAGAACGTGTCGGCCTGGGCCATCACCCCGTTGTAGGCGCCGGCGTCGAACCGGTAGACCGGGCGGGACCCGCTCGCCCGGCTTTCGCCCTCCAGCGCGCGCTCGGCGTCCGACTTGGGCACGACGAAGAAGAACGGGGCGTTGACCGTCTGCGGGGCATTCTCGCCCGGGTGAAGGGCCGGCGCCGCCAGACGGCCCGGCAGCGGGAACGCCCAGTAAGCGATCGCCGACACGACCGCGACCGGCGCCCACCGGAGGGCGTGATACAGCGCCCAACCGGGAAGCGACCGGCGCGGCGCGGGGAGGCGAACGTGGGCGAGCTCCACCATCACCCGCTCTGATCCTCGGCGTAGGCCCGAATGATCTCGCGCACGATCCGGTGGCGGACCACGTCGGACTCGGTGAGATAGCAGAACGCCAGCCCGTCGATGCCGGGCAGGATGCGCTCGATCTGAACGAGGCCCGAGTCTTCCCGCGTAGGCAGGTCGATCTGGGTCTTGTCGCCGGTGACCACCGTTCGGCTGTTCACGCCGAGGCGGGTGAGGAACATCTTCATCTGCGCGCCGGTGGCGTTCTGTGCCTCGTCCAGAATGATGAACGCGTCCGCCAGCGTGCGACCCCGCATGTACGCGAGCGGGGCGATCTCGATAGTGCGGGTTTCCAGTGCGCGCTGGACCCGCTCGTTGGGCATCATGTCTTCGAGCGCGTCATACAGCGGCCGGAGATAGGGATCGACTTTGGCCTGCAGATCGCCGGGGAGAAAGCCGAGCGACTCGCCCGCCTCCACCGCGGGCCGGGCGAGGATGATGCGCTTGACCCGCTTGCGGGCCAGCGCCTCCACCGCCTTCGCCACGGCCAGATAGGTCTTGCCGGTCCCGGCGGGCCCGATCCCGACGACGATGTCGTTGCTCGAGATGGCCTGCAGGTAGTCGCGCTGGCCCTGGGTCTTGGGCACGATCGCGCGGCGCAGGCCCGGGAGCACGATCTTCCCCTCGCCCGGCGCGGTCGCGCCGTCGGCCGGCGGCCCGTCCGCGGCCAGGCGGTAGACATCCTCCGGCGACACCGACTCGCCCATCCGCGCCAGATCGATCAGCCCCTGCACCACCGGCGTCGCCCGGTCCACCTGCTCCGGCGCGCCGGTCAGCGCCAGCGCATCCCCCCGGAACGAGACGCGGACGCCGAGCGTCCGCTGGAGCTCCTGGAGGTTGGCCTCGTTCACGCCCGCGAACAGCAGCGGGTCGGCGCCTTCGGTGGAGAGCCGCTGGGTGATTTCGTCGCTCACCGTCGTTCCTCAGTCGTCACCGATCACCGCCACGTGCAGCACCCGCAGATCGTCCGGGCTCACCGGGCTGGGCGCGCCCTCGAACAGCGCGCGCTGCGCCGTCGTCTTGGGAAACGCGATCACGTCGCGCAGCGAGTCGGCGCCGCCGAGCAGCATCGCGATCCGGTCCATGCCGAAGGCAAAGCCGCCGTGGGGCGGCGCCCCCTCCCGGAGTGCCTCGAGCAGAAATCCGAACCGCTGCTCCGCCGCCTCGTCGGCGATGCCGAGCAGCCCGAAGACCCGCCGCTGGAGCCGGGGGTCGGCGATGCGGAGACTGCCGCCGCCGAGCTCGGTTCCGTTGAGCACAACGTCGTAGGCCAGCGCCCGGACCTTTTCCGGCGCGGTGTCGAGCAGGCCCAGATCCTCGGGGTTGGGCGCGGTGAACGGGTGATTCACCGAGCTCAGCGCCCCGGTCGCGGGGTCGCGCTCGAACAGCGGGAAGTCCACGATCCAGAGGAACCGGTTCACGCCGGCCGGGACGAGGTTGAGCCGCTGTGCGAGCTCCTGGCGGACTCGATCGAGCGAGGGGCTCGACAGGTAGTCGGGCCCCGCGACCAGGAGGCACAGATCCCCGTCCTCGAGCCCGAGGCGGCCGGCCGCATCCGGGCCGAGAAACTTGGCGGCCGGTCCCTCGAGCGCCCCGGCGGTCCGCTTGAGCCGGAGCAGTCCGGCCGCACCCAGCGCCTTCGCCGCGGCCTCGATTTCCTCGAGCTGTTTCCGGCTGAGGCTCGCGCCGCCAGGGACCCGGATCCCGCGCACTCGCCCCCCTGCCTCGATGGCGGCGCGCGTCACGCTGAAGTCGGCCGGGCGGAACACCTCGGTAGCGTCGAAGATCTCGAGCCCGTAGCGCAGATCCGGCTTGTCGGTGCCGTAGCGCTCCAGGGCGTCGCGGTGCTTCATCCGCATCAGCGGCAGCTCCACCCGCTGACCGGCCTCCGCCCAGAGCGCCTGGACCATGCCCTCGCCGAAGCCCAGCACGTCCTCGAGCGTGATGAACGAGGCCTCGACGTCGATCTGGGTGAACTCCGGCTGGCGGTCAGCCCGAAGGTCCTCGTCCCGGAAGCAGCGCGCGATCTGAAAGTAGCGATCGAACCCCCCCACCATCAGCAGCTGCTTGTAGATCTGGGGCGACTGCGGCAGCGCGAAGAACTCGCCCGGATGCACTCGGCTCGGCACGAGATAGTCCCGGGCGCCTTCCGGCGTCGGCTTGGTGAGGATCGGTGTTTCGATCTCGAGGAACTCGAGGTCGTCGAAGTAGCGGCGGGCGGCCTGCATCAGCCGGTGCCGGAGAATCATGTTGCGCTGGAGCTCGGGCCGGCGCAGGTCGAGCACCCGATGGCGGAGCCGCAGCTCCTCGGCCGGCAGATCCTCCTTCTCCTTGCGGGCAACCGGAATCGGCGGTGTGACCGCTGGACCCACGACCTCGAGCTCGGTCACGTGAACTTCGACCTCGCGGGAGACGAGTCCGGGATCGCGAGCGGGCTCGGGCCGGAGCGCGACCGTGCCGGCGGCCAGGATCACGGTCTCCGCTCCGAGTCCCGCGGCGCGCTCCAGAACGTCGGGCGGCGTCCACGCGGGATTGCAGGACAGCTGCACCAGCCCATCGCGGTCACGCAGATCCACGAAGACCAGCCCGCCGAGGTCGCGGCGGCGATGCACCCAGCCGCCTAAGCGCACGACCGTGCCGACGTCCTTGCGGGTGAGCGAGCCGCAGCGGTGGGTCCGGAGTCCCGTTGCCGTCATCCCGTCTTCTACGCCTCCTCGGCGGCGAGGAGAGCGTGCTGGAATTCCTCCGGCGTGCGGGCGCGCACCAGTCGCTCGCGCACGCCCTCATGCCGGATGAGTCGAGCGATGCGACTCAAGACCTTCACGTGCCGCCCGGCGGCCGCCTCGGGGCCGACGCTCAGAAAGAAGAGCCGAACCGGCTGGCCGTCCAGCGCCTCGAAGGGAACCGGCACCGCCGTGACGCCAGCGACGACGCTCAGCTCTTTCATCGTGGGGGACCTGCCATGGGGGATTGCGACGCCGAACCCAATTCCCGTGCTCAGCTCCTGCTCCCGGCGCACAACTGCGCGGTGCACGTCATCGTAGTCACCGCCCGAGCGTTCCGCCAACCGGCGGGCCAGCTCGGCGATCGCCCCTGGTTTGTCGGTGGCCGTCATCGGCACGACCACGTGCCCGGGCGTGAGCAGCTCGCTCAGGAGCACGGATGGGCCGAGTGCCGCATGCGACAAACGTAACCCCTGACTCGGATGGTCGCAAGCGATTCATTCCGTTGGATTTAGCGAGTCGAACCTGGATCGGCTCGTGAGCGGAGGGCGCGTAGAAAAACAGCGGAACTCGGGCCTGCGCGACCGCTTATCTTCCCCCCATGCCGGCCCCGCGCCCAACCCCGCCGCCCCTTTCTCTGCTCGACGTCGCTCCCGAGGTCGCGCAGGGGCGCATCACCGAGTGGGTCGCCCGGCGCAGCCTGCCCGCCTATCGGGTGGGGCAGATCCACCGGCGGCTCTGGGCCGCGCCGGTGGCGGCCTGGGCCGACGCGACCGAGCTCCCCCGGACGCTCCGGCACGAGCTCGAAGCGGAGCTGCCCCTGCTCCGCCTCGTGGCAGACACCGTGCAGGAGTCCGGCGACGGCACGCGGAAATATCTCTGGCGCCTGGCGGACGGCGAGGCGGTCGAGTCGGTATTGATCCCCTCGGGTCGGCGTCGGACGCTCTGCGTCTCGTCCCAGGCCGGGTGCGCCCTCGGTTGCGTCTTCTGCGCGACAGGGCAGATGGGCTTCCGGCGGAACCTGGGCGTATTCGAGATCGTGGGCCAGGCGCGTGAGATCGTCCTGCGGAACCCGGCAGACAAGCCGACCAACGTCGTGTTCATGGGCATGGGCGAGCCCCTGCTCAACTGGCCCGCTGTCAGCGACGCCCTCTCGATCCTCAATCACCCCGACGGCTTCGGCATCGGCGCGCGCCACATCACCGTGTCCACGGTGGGGATCCTTCCCGGGATGGCCGAGCTGGCCCGACGGCCTGAGCAGTTCCGGCTGGCGATTTCGCTCCACGCGCCCACCCCGGAGCGGCGCCTGGCGCTCATGCCGATCGAGAAGAAGTACGACCTCGCCGCGGTCCTCAAAGCCGCCGAGGCTTTCCGCAAGCGGGTCACCTTTGAATACGTCTTGATCGCGGAGAAGAACGACAGCGAGGCCGATGCCGATGCGCTCGCGCGGCTGGCGCGCCGCCTCGGCGCGCTGGTCAACCTCCTGCCCCTTCATCCCGGCGGCGCCCCGGGGCTCGCGCCCTCCGCCGTTCCGCACATCCGGGCGTTCCGTGATCGCCTGGTATCGCAGGGGGTGGAGGCATCGGTGCGGCGGAGCCGGGGGCTCGACATCGACGCGGCATGCGGACAGCTGCGGGTGGCGGTGGAGAAGAGGCGGAGAAAGACGACGGTGAACAGTGAACCGCTGTTCACCCCGTCGCCCCGAACCCCGCCGCCACACAGTTGATCGAGAGCAGCAGCCGATGGAGCGCTTCGTTGCGCTCCTCCTCACCTTCGGCGGCGCGGTAGCGTCGGAGCAGGTCGATCTGGAGGCGGCCGGCCTGGTCGATGGTCGGCAACCGGCGCGCCAGCTTGCGCAGGAAGCGCGGGAACCGCGCCGCCAGCGCCTTTCCCTCGCTCACCCGTAGCACGCTCTCTACGGTGCGGTGATACTCCTCCTCGATGATGCCGAAGACCGTGTCCCGCACAACCGGGTCCGGATGGAGGCCGGCGAACTCGCGCGCCATCGCCAGGTCCACCTGACAGAGCGTCTTCTCCACTTCGTCCGCGATAAGGCGAAAGAGGCGGGAGTCGCGGAACATCCGTCGGAGCAGCGCCTCCCCCCGGACCCCGCGCACCTGGAGGAACGTCTCGAGGCCGCTCCCCATCCCGAACCAACCGGGGACGAAGTGCCGGTTCTGAATCCAGGCGAAGACCCAGGGAATCGCACGCAGGTCGCTGATCGTCTTCGCGCCGAAGCGTCGCGCGGGACGCGAGCCAAGGTTGAGGAGCGAGATCTCCTCGAGCGGGCTCGCCACCTGATAGTAGGGAAGCAGCATCGGGTGATCGATGAGGCGTCGGTAGGCCGCCATCGACGGTCCCGACATGGCCTCCATCGCCTCGTCGAATTCGCCGACCGGCACCAGCGCCTGCTCCCGTTGCGACTTGAGCGAGTGCTCCAGCACGCTGGACGCGAGCAACTCGATCTGATACGCGGCCGTGCCCCGATTGCCATACTTGAACGACACGACCTCGCCCTGCTCGGTGAGCCGGAACCGGCCGTTGATCGAGCCGGCCGGCTGCGCGGCGATGGCCCGGCCCGTGGGTGCCCCGCCGCGGCTCACCGACCCGCCGCGCCCATGGAAGAAGGCGATCGGCGTTCCCAGCTCTTCGCCCAGCCGGGTCAGCTTCACCTGGGCTTTGTACAGCTCCCAGTTGGCCGCGAAGTAGCCGCCGTCCTTGTTCGAGTCCGAGTAGCCGATCATGACCTCCTGCACGCCCCCCTGCTCCCGCACGCTGCGGCGCACCACCGGCACCACCAGCAGCTCGCGCATGATCGCCGGGGCCCGGCGGAGGTCGTCGATCGTCTCGAACAGCGGCACGATCGGGAGAACGCAGCGCTCGACGCTCGCAGTGTCCGGGAAGAGCCCGCCCTCCTTGGCGAGCAGGTAGGCGCCCAGGATGTCGCTCACCGAATGCGTCATGCTCAGGATGAAGCTGCCGAACGCCTCCCGGTCCACCCGCTCCCGCAACTCCGCCACGAGACGGAACATGCCCAGCGTCTCGGCGGCGTCAGCCGGCAACCGACCGAGATCGAGCTCCTGCCGTCGCGGGCGGGCCATCTCGGCCTGGATCCATCGGCCCCAGTCGGCCGACGCCGGCTCCGGCGGCTCACCCCCAGCCCCGGAGCGGAGCCGCCATAGGGCGCCGAGCGCCTGATTCAGCTTGGTCGTGTTTTCCCGCAGGTCGAGCCGCACGATGCTGAAGCGGAACAGCTCCACTTCCCGGCGGACGGGACGCACCAGATTCATCGCGAGTGAATGGCCCGCAGCGTCGGCGAGGCCCCGCTCCATGATGCGGAGGTCGCTCACGAGCTCCTCCGCCGAGAGGTAGCCGCCTTTCTCGGGCTCGAGCTCGTGCCGCTCGGCCGCGACCAGCGTCAGATCCAGTCGGCGGAGCACGCAGGCGAGGAACTGGCGAAAGACTTCGCCCGGGTTGCGGCTCGCGATCTCCGCGGCGTCACCGCTGGCGGCGAGCAGTCGGTCGAGATGCTTGCGGAACTCATCCGGCACCTGGACGGCGCGCTCGCTGATGCTGAGCGCCCGGATCAGGTCACTCAGGCGCTGCCGGTAGCGGCGGAGCGCGGCAAGGCGGTACTCGAACAGGGAACGGCGGGTCACCTCGTTCGAAACGAAGGGATTGCCGTCGCGGTCGCCGCCCACCCAGCAGCCCAGCTGAAAGAACGGCGGCACATCGAACCGCTCGCCGGGATAGAACTGGGCCAGGGCGCGGTCCAGCTTGTCGTGCAGCTGGGGCACCGCTTCGAAGAGGGTCTCGTTGAAGAAGTGGAGCGCCCAGAACACCTCCTGCTCCACCGTCGGCTTCTCCAGGCGCAGCTCGCCCGTCATCCAGAGCAGCGTGATCTCCTGGCCGATCTGCTGCTGGAGCTGGACCCGCTCGCGGGGCGTCCACCGGGGCGACTCCAGCTCCACCAGCAGCCGGTAGATCCGCCGGTGCTTCTCCAGCACCGTCACTCGCTTGGCTTCGGTGGGGTGGGCCGTGATGACGGGCCGGATGCGGAGGGTCCGGAGCCGCTCCCGCAGCTCGGCCGCGGGCACCCCTGCCCCGGCCGCGGCGCCGACCACCTGGACCATGGTGCCGCGCAGGGCACCGTAGCCGCGCTCCGCCTCGATCTGCCGCCGTCGGCGCATCGCGGCGTTCTGCTCCGCGATGCTCAGGAGCTGAAGCCAGATGCCGAGGACCTGGAGCGCGCGAGTCTCGAGCTCGGCCGAGCAGGCCTGCCCGTCGCCCGTAAGCACGGGCTCCAGCTCGGGCGCCCGGCTTCGCACGACGTCCTGGAGCTGGGTGAAGAGAAGATCGGCGACTTCGGTGGCGTACGCCGCCGCGCTCTCGGCCAGCGGGTCCGCGGAGGCGGGGAGCTCGGTGACGAGGTAGGAGTGGAGGGATTCCTGGGTCACGCCACGCGATCGCGCAGGGGAGACCCGGCGAAGTGGAGCCGCAGGTTCTCGAGCGCGCGCATGCCCATCGCGACCCGGGTCTCCTCGGTGGCGCTGCCGAGGTGCGGGAGGGCCACCACGTTCTCCATGGCCAGCAGTGCCGGGGACACCTGCGGCTCGCGCTCGAATACGTCGAGCCCCGCGCCCGCGAGCCAGCCCTTGGTGAGCGCCTCGATCAGGGCCTGCTCGTCCACGACGTCGCCCCGGGCGGTGTTGATGAGGTACGCGCTGGGCTTCATCTTGGCCAGCCGCACGGCGTTCATCAGGTGCCGGGTCTCCGGCGTCGCGGGGCAATGGAGCGACACGAAATCGCTCTGGGCCAGCACCTCCTCGGTGCTCGCCCGCTGCTCCGCGCCCAGCTCCGCGGCGACTTCCGGCGGCGGCGGATAAGGATCGGTGTAGAGCACCCGCATCCCAAACCCGTGATGCGCCCGCCGGGCGACCGCCCGGGCGATCCGCCCCATCCCGATCAGGCCCAGCGTCTTGCCCGAGACCATGCGGCCGAGCATGTGGGTGGGCCGCCAGCCGGTCCAGTGCCCGGCGCGGACTTGCCGCTCGCCCTCGCTGGCCCGCCGGGCCACCATGAGCAACAGCGTCATCGCCAGATCGGCGGTGGCATCGGTGAGCACGTCCGGCGTGTTGGAGACCGCAAGCCCGCGGGCCTTGGCGGCCGCGACGTCGATGTTGTTGAAGCCCACGCCGAAATTCGCAATGATCTTGGCGCGGAGCGGCTCGGCGCTCAACACCTCGGCCGTGATCTTGTCGGTGACGGTGGGGAGCAGCGCGTCCGCTGTCCGCAGCGCCTCCTGCAGCTCGGCCGACGAGAGCGGCCGGTCCTCTCGGTTGAGCCGGGCATCGAAATCTTTGGCCACCGCTTCTTCCACCGCCGCCGGCAGGCGACGGGTCACCACGACGACCGGGCGGCTCACGTCGGCACCGCCACGCGCTTCGGCTTGGCGCCCAGCACCTTGGCGACGGTGGACCCCAGCTCGGCCGGGCTCGTTGCGACCGTGATCCCGGCCTCGCGCATGATCTCGACTTTCTCGGCGGCGCTTTCGCCGAACGCGCGGATGATCGCACCCGCGTGCCCCATGCGCCGCCCCTTGGGGGCGGACAGCCCGGCGACGTAGCCGATCACGGGTTTCTCCAGGTGCTCGCGGAAGAGACGAGCCGCCTCGGCCTCTTGCGGGCCGCCGATTTCGCCGATCATCATCACGGCTTCGGTGTCGGGGTCTTCCTCGAACAGCCTGAGCACGTCCACGAAGGAGCTGCCGTTGATCGGGTCACCACCGATGCCGACGCTCGTGGAGACGCCGATCCCGAGTGCTTTCATCTGGGAGGCGGCCTCGTAGCCGAGCGTCCCCGAGCGGGTGACGAGACCCACTTTGCCCTTGGCGTAGATGTGACCGGGCATGATGCCCATCATGGCCTTGCCCGGACTGATGACGCCCGCGCAGTTGGGGCCGACGAGCATCGTCCGGCGGTCCCGGGCGTACCGGAACAGGTAGCGCTTGACCATCATCATGTCCTGCGCGGGAATGCCGTCGGTGATCGCGACGACCAGGCGGATCCCCGCGTCGGCCGCCTCCATGATCGAGTCGGCGCAGAACGCGGCGGGCACGAAGACGAGACTCGCCTCCGCGGCGGCCGACTTCACCGCCTCCTTCACCGTGTTGAACACCGGCCGGTCGAGGTGCCGCGTGCCGCCCTTCCCGGGCGTGACTCCGCCGACCAGGTTGGTCCCGTAAGCGAGCATCTCCTTCCCGTGGAAGGTGCCCTTGTCGCCGGTGAACCCCTGGATGATGACCCGGGTCTTCTCGTCGATGAGGATGCTCATGCGCTCGCGCTCCCGGACTTGGCGCCCGCAGCCTTGAGAACGGCCACGACCTTCTGGGCCGCCTCGGTGAGAGTGTCGGCCGTGACCAGCGTAAGACCGCTGTCGTTGAGGATGCGGCGCCCCTCCTCCACGTTGGTCCCGGCGAGGCGCACCACGAGGGGCACCGGCGGCTTGAGCTCGCGCACCGCCTGCACGACGCCCTGTGCCACCCAGTCGCACCGGTTGATGCCGGCGAAGATGTTCACCAGAATCGCCCGGACCTTGGGATCCGCCAGCACGAGCCGGAACGCGTTGGTCACCTTTTCCGGCGAGGCGCCGCCGCCCACGTCGAGGAAGTTGGCCGGCGAGCTGCCCGCGTGCTGGATCAGGTCCATCGTCGCCATGGCAAGGCCGGCGCCGTTCACGATGCAGCCGATCTCGCCGTCGAGCGCCACGTAGTTGATCCCGTATTCCGCCGCCTGCGATTCGCGCGGGTCCTCCTCGGCGTAGTCCCGCAGCTCGCTGACCTCGGGCCGACGGAAGAGCGCGTTGTCGTCGAACGTCATCTTCGCGTCCAGCGCGAGCAGCCCGCCGTCCCGGGTGAGGACGAGCGGGTTGACCTCCACCATGGTGGCGTCGAGGTCACGAAAGGCGCGGTAACAGCCCAGGAGCACCGTGGCGCAGCGGTTCACCTGGGCGGTGTCGAGGCCGAGCGCAAAGGCGATCTCCCGCGCCTGGAAGGGCGTCATCCCCACCGCCGGCTCGACCACCGCCCGGATGATGGTGTCGGGCGAGTCCTTCGCGATCTCCTCGATCTCCATACCGCCGTGCGGGGCTGCGACGACCATGATCCGCTCGCTCTTCCGGTCGAGCACGAGACCCACGTAGATCTCCCGCTCGATCGGGACCGCCGCCTCGACGTAGAGCCGGTGGACCACACGCCCTTCCGGCCCGGTCTGGTGGGTCACGAGCCGCTTGCCGAGCAGCCCCTTCGCCGCCTGGCGCACCTCGTCCTCGCTGGTGCAGACCTTGATGCCGCCTGCCTTGCCGCGGGCGCCGGAGTGGATCTGGGCTTTCACCGCCCAGCGAGCGCCGCCGATCTCCGACGCGCGGTAGACCGCCTGCTCCGGGCTGTACGCCACGCCCCCGCGGGGGATGGCGACGCCGAAGCCGGCGAGGAGTTCTTTGGCCTGGTATTCGTGGATATCCAAGTGGATGTCTCCGAGGTGAGCTACTCGCTAACGGCTAATGGCTAACGGCTTTTTCTTTCCCATCTCTTCCGCCATCCGCACAATATTCTCCGCCATCCGGGCCGACGCCGCGTCGATCATCCGCCCGTCAAGCTGGGCCGCTCCCCGGCCCTCGCGCGCGGCGGCGTCCAGCGCTTCGAGGATCCGGCGCGCCCGGTCGACTTCCGCCTCCGGCGGCGTGAACACCTCATTCGCGAGCGCGATCTGCGACGGATGAATGGCCCATTTCCCTTCGATGCCGAGGGCTGCGCCCCGGCGCGCGGCAAGGCGGAATCCGTCCGGATCCCTGAAGTCGCCGAACGGGCCGTCAATCGCCCGGAGCCCGTAGGCCCGGCAGGCGACCGTCATCCGGCTCAGCGCGAAGTGCCACTGGTCCCCGGGGTAGTCGGGGTTGAGCCCTCCAATGTTCACCGTCCGCGCCCGGTTGCTGGCCGCGTAGTCGGCAACGCCGAAATGCAGCACCTCGAGCCGTCCCCGTCCGGCGGCGATGGCCTCGACGTGGGCCATGCCCAGGGCCGTCTCGATCAGGACCTCGATCCCGATGCGCTGCGGGATCCCTTTGGCCGCTTCGATCTGGGCGAGCAGCGCATCGACCAGGTAGACGTCCCCCGGCACCCCGACCTTGGGGATCAGCACCGTGTCGAGCCGGTGGCCGGCCTGCTCCACGACGTCCACGACGTCACGATACATGTAGTGCGTGTCGATGCCGTTGATGCGGACGGAGACGGTCTTGGCATGGCCCCGCCAGTCGAGCTCGAGCAGCGCCTTGATGACGTTGCGCCGGGCCTGTTCCTTGTCTCCCGGGGCGACCGCGTCCTCGAGATCGAGGAAGACGACGTCCGCTTCGCTCTCAAGGGCCTTGGGGAACATCGCCGGATTCGACCCCGGCACCGCCAGCGTGCTGCGCTGGAGGCGCGGGGTCGCCGGCTCGTGGCGGGTGTGGCTCATCGCGTCGCCGCGACCGGGGGCCGGGCGGCCGGCGCGGGCGGCTGGGCATCGGGGGCGCGCGGCGGCAGGTCCCGCTTGTCGAGCGGCTTGGCCGTGCTCCGCCAGTACTCCTCGGCGGCTCCGACGCCGGAGCCGGGCGTGACCTTGATGCCGACGTCCCGCATCGCCATCTCAGCGCCCGCGATCGCGCCCAGGAGCATCAACTCGTTCAGGTCGCCGAGATGCCCGATCCGGAAAAGCTTCCCGGCCATGCGGGCGAGCCCGGCGCCAAGCGCCAGATCGTACCGCCGGTACGCGATGTCGATCACCTCCGCACCGTTGACCCCCGGCGGCACCAGGATGGCGCTCACGGTGTCGGAGTGCCACTTCGGCTCCTTGGCGCAGAGCGACAGACCCCATGCCTTCACCGCGGCCCGGGTGCCCTCGGCCAGGCGGTGGTGCCGGGCGAACACGTTCTCGAGTCCCTCCTCGAACAGCACAGCCAGCGACTCGCGCAAGCCGTACAGCATCGGGAGCGACGGCGTGTAGGGGAAGTAGCCGGTCGCATTGGCCTTGCTCATGTCACCGAAGTCGAAGAAGACGCGGGCCACCTTCGCCTGGTCGTAAGCGGCCAGCGCCTTCTTGCTGGCGCACACGATGCCCAGCCCGGCCGGCAGCATGAGGCCCTTCTGTGAGCCGGTCACGGCGAGGTCAACGCCCCATTCGTCCATCCGGAAATCGATGCTCGCGATCGAGCTCACCCCGTCCACCATGAGGAGCGCAGGATGTCTGGCGTCGTTCAGCGCGTGGCGCACGCCGGCGACGTCGCTGGTCACGCCGGTGGCGGTCTCGTTGTGGGTGAAGAGCACAGCCTTGATCTCGTGCCCCTTGTCAGCCGCGAGCGCCTCGTGGTACCGCTCGACCGGGGCTCCTTCGCCCCACTCGGCGTCGAGGATGTCCACCCTCAAGCCGAGGCGCTGGGCCATGTCGATCCAGAGATGGCTGAACTGCCCGAAGCGGGCCGCGAGCACCCGGTCGCCGGGTGACAGGGTGTTGGAGAGCGACGCTTCCCAGGCCCCGGTACCGCTGGCGGGAAAGATGAATGCCTGGCCCGACTCGGTCTTGAAGATCTTGCGAAGATCCCGGAACAACGGCCCGGCGAGCGTGGGGAACGCCGACGAGCGGTGGTCCTCCATAGCAACGTGCATCGCGCGGAGGATGCGGTCCGGGGTGTTGGTGGGCCCCGGAACGAACAGGAAATTACGGCCGGGCATCACGAGACCTCTCGACTAAAGGAAAAGAAAACCGCGCGGGAGCGGGGGTGCTCTCGCCCGACGCGGCGCGCGTTTGAACTTCCTGCGTGGTGTATATTGTACCAGCGCCGCCCGTTACACCAGCCTTCGCCCTCGATCGGATGACCCCACCCCCTCTCGCGGGCGCCCCCCGTCGGACGCTCCTCGAAGACCTCTACGCCGCCGCCGTCGCCGCTGCGGCGCCCGGGCCAGCGGTGGAGCGGGCACTGGCCGAGCTCCCGGATGACGGCCCACGCGCCGTATGGCTCTTCGCGCTCGGCAAGGCCGCGTCCCCTATGGCGCGGGCCGCCGTGGCGTCGCTCGCTGGGCGGGGCCGCGAGCCCGTGGGCGGGCTCATCGTGCCCCCGGCCGGCGGTCCCGTTCCCCATCCCGCGCTTGCGCTTGTCGTCGGCGATCACCCCGAGCCAGGACCCGGCTCGCTCGCAGCCGCGGAGGCCCTCGGCCGAGCCGCCGCGCTGGTGGGTCCGGACGACGAGGCCTGGGTGCTCCTCTCGGGCGGCGCCACTAGCCTGCTTGGCGCCCCGGTGGAGGGCGTCTCGTCCGGGGAGCTGACGGCCCTCTACGCCCTCCTGCTCGCGTCCGGGCTCGACATCACCGCGATGAACCGCATCCGGAAGCGGTTCTCGCGCTGGGGAGGCGGCCGCCTTGCCGCCGCGCTCGCGCCCGCCCGGGTCCGCGTCTTCATCGTCTCCGACGTGATCGGCGACGATCTCGCGTCCATCGCCTCGGGCCCCTGTGTGCCGGATCCGACGTCCGCCGCGGAAGTGCACGCCGCGCTCGAATCGGCCGGACTGTGGAGCCGGATCCCGCCTCCGCTCCGCGACCAAGTCACCGCCGCCGAGCAGGGCCGCGCACCGGAGACACCGAAGCCGGGCGACCCCGCCTTCGCGCGGGTCGAGACCCGGCTCATCGCCAGCAATCGCCTCGCGCTCGATGCGGCGGCGGCCAGGGCCAAGGCGCTGGGCCTCACGCCGCGGATCATGGAACCGGTCCTGTCCGGCGAGGCGGCCGCCGTGGGACGGCAGATCAGCACTACCGTCCTAAGCTACTGCCAGCGTTCCGGTTCGCAACCGGAGCAGTCGTCGGTCTGCTGCATCTGGGGCGGGGAGACGACGGTGAGCCTGGGATCCGCCCCCGCGGGGCGCGGCGGACGCTCGCAGGAGCTTGCCTTGGCGGCGGCGGAGGGGCTCGCGACTGCGCCCCGCAACAGCGCCCCGACCATCCTCGCGGCCGGCACCGACGGGCGGGATGGCCCGACCGACGCGGCCGGCGCCGTGGTGGACGCCCACACCTGGGCCGCGATCCGGCGGGCCGGCCGCGACCCGGGCCGCGACCTCGCGGCGCACGACGCCTACCCCGCTCTGGACGCTGCGGGCGCGCTGCTCCGGCCGGGGCTCACCGGCACCAATGTGATGGACGTGGTTTTTGCGGTGGCCTGACTGCGGTGAACCGCAGTTCAGGGGTGTCCGTCGGCCGGAGAGTGGTAGTCCTCGCCCAGCACGACGGTGACGTCTACCCGACGGAGCGTGTCGGTCCGCACTCCCACTACCCCTTGCCCCAGAGCGCGCGCGACCCGCTCCGCCGCCGACCGGTTGCCCCGGCGGGCGATGACGCGGGTCGAGTCGGACCGGGCGTCCCCCTCTGCGTTCCCGAAGAAGACCACGTCCAGGCCCTGACGCCGGAGCACGCGGGTGGCCGCGCGGGCCAGGCTGGGCCGGGCGGTCGCGTTCAGCACCTCCACCAGAATCCGCTGCTCAGTCGACGGGATGGGGTAGGCGTGCTCGACGGCCAGCCGGGGCGTCGGTCGCGTGCGGACGGCCACGGCCGCCACGGACGCGAGGGTCACGCCCAGCGCGATCAGCGCGGCGAGGAGGGGGCGACGAGCGAGTTCCAAAACCGGTGCGTCGGTTCGAGCAGAGGCCAGCCGGAAGCAATCGTGTGCGTCAGCCGGCGCCGCGCGACTTCGCGCAGCACGCCGCGGGTGTCCTCCGGAAAGCGGCGCACCAGCTCGGGCCGGCCCGCGCGGTCGAATTCCCGGCCCGGCTCGAGGAAGTCGGCGGCGTAGAGGATCCGGCCCACCATGTCCCATTCCGCCAGTCCAACGGAGTGATAGCGCACCGCATCCAGCACCCCCCGGTCGATCTCGCCGTCCGCCTTCGCGCGGGCCGCCGCCGCGGGCCCGTGCTTGAGCTCGACCGGACCCGGTGCGGACGACGCCCAGTGCTGCAGCTCCTCGGGCGGCGCGTCGCGCAGCGCATCGTGCAGCCACACCGCGCGGAGCCAGCGGTGCCGCTCGCTGTCCGGCACGCCCATCGTTTCCGCCCACCACGCGGCCAGCTCGGCCACCCGCTGGACGTGCGCGAGCCGTTCGGGCGTGAGAACGGCCCACGTCGGCAACGTGGGCCGCAGACCGGGAGGCGTTGGGCGAGCGTAGGGCATCGAGGGTCGGCTACTCCAGGATGACGTTGTCGATGAGTCGGGTCGTGCCCGCTCGCGCCGCCAGCGCGATGATCGTTCCCGACACGGCGGTCGTCACCGGCCGCAACCCGTCCGGATCGACGACGGCAATATACTCCGCGCGCGCTCCCGGAGCTGCGTCCAGACTCGCGCGGACGGTCGCTTCGAGAGCGCCCGCCGAGCGCTCGCCCGCCCGCCACGCGGCCCGGGCCGCGAGCAGCCCGCGACTCAGCGCCGTGGCCTGTTCGCGCTCGGCGGCGCTCAGGTAGGCGTTCCGGGTGCTCAGGGCCAGCCCGTCAGCGTCGCGCACGGTGGGGACGATCGCCAGCTCGATCGGCCAGTCGAGGTCCCGGAGCATGCGCCGCACCAGCGTCACCTGCTGGATGTCCTTCTGGCCGAAGCAGACGACGTCGGGCTCGACCAGATGGAACAGCTTTGCAACGACCGTCAGCACGCCGGTGAAGTGGCCCGGTCGGGCCGCCCCCTCCCAGCGTTCCGCCGTGTCGCCCGCGACGACCCTGATTTCCATCCCCGGGGGGTACATCGTCTCGACCGACGGCACGAACAGGAGCTCGACGCCGCGGGCTTCGCTCAGGCGCCGGTCGTGCGGAAGATCGCGCGGATAGCGACCGAGATCCTCCTGCGGACCGAACTGGAGCGGGTTGACGAAGATGCTGAGGGCGACAGTATCCGTGCGCCGGCGGGCTTCGTCCACCAGAGCCAGATGGCCCTCGTGCAAGTGGCCCATGGTCGGCACGAAGCCGACGCGGCGCCCCGCGGCACGCTGGGCCTGGCGCCAGGCCCGCAGCCGCGGGATCGACGTGACCTCCTGCATCCGCCCGACCTCAGTCGAAGCTGTGGTCCGCATCGGGATACCGACCCTGCCGCACTTCGTCGGCATACGCGCGAGCCGCCCCGCGGACCGCGCCGGCCAGCGTCGCGAAGCGCTTCAGGAACTTGGGATTGAACGTCTCATTGAGACCGAGCATGTCGTGCAGCACCAGCACCTGTCCATCGCACCCCGCACCCGCCCCGATCCCGACCGTGGGTACGGCAAGCGCCTCGGTGATCCGCGCCGCCAGCTGGGCCGGTACCAGCTCGAGCAGGACGCCGAACGCCCCCGCGTCCTCCAGCTCGCGCGCATCGGCCAGCATTCGCTCCGCCGTCGCCGCGTCGCGCCCCTGCACCCGATAGCCGCCAAGCGTGTGCACCGACTGCGGCGTGAGCCCGAGGTGGGCCATCACCGGGATGCCACGCTCCACCAGTGCCCGGACCGTCGGCACCATCGGTCGCCCACCCTCGAGCTTGACACCCTGGCAGCCCGTTTCCATGAGCACGTGCCCCGCGTTCCGGATGGCTTCCTCGACGGAGACCTGGTACGAGAGGAACGGCAGGTCCACCAGCAGCAGGGCGTCGGGCGCGCCCCGGCGCACCGCGCGGGCATGGTAGACCAGCTGATCGACCGTCACCCCGAGCGTGGTCTCGCGACCGGCCACCACCTGGTTCACCGAATCGCCCACGAGCAATACATCCACCTCGGCGGCGATCAGCCGGGCGAAAGTGGCGTCGTAACAGGTCAGCATCACGATCTTCCGGCCGGCTGCCTTCATGGCCGCCAGATCGAGCGGGGTCCGGGGACGGGCATCGGCGTTCATATGCGCGCGAGCTCCGAGAGCTCCCGCTGCCAGAAGTCGCGGCGGGGAAGCTCGGGATGAGGAATGATGAGGTCCGGATCGTGGATCCGGCGGTCGCCCCACGCGACGATGTCGAGATCGAGCGTACGCGACCCCCACCGGTCGCCGCGGACGCGTCCGCGGTGTTGCTCGATCGCCTGCAGCTCGGCGAGGAGCTGGTGCGGCTCGAGCTCGGTGTCGAGCCGGACCATCTGGTTGAGGTAGGCCGGCTGGGCCAGCCCGCCCAGCGGCGCCGTCTCTTCGATGGCCGACGCCGCCACCAGGCGGGTCCCGGGCAGCTGCGCCAGCGCCTCCCGCGCCGCCTTCAAGTGGCCGTCGCGGTCACCGAGATTGCTCCCGAGCGCCACGAACACCGGTTCGCCCGCCGCCACGCTCACGCCTCCACCGCGAAGTGCCGGGCGATCCGCTGCAGGTGCGCCGCGACCGCCTCGAGCTCGTGGATCGCCCGTTCCAGATCGGCCTGGCCCCGCGCCGCCTCGCCCGCCTGGTCGGCGAGCGTATCGGTCTGCACCCGGGTCCGGCGCGATACGGCGGCGACCTGCTCGATCCGCTCGGTGAGCTGCTCGAAGGCAGCCTGTTGGGTGGCGGCGGCGTCCGCGATCTGCCCGGCGCGCGCCCCGGCCTCGCCGGTGGCCTGCAGAATGCCTTCGAAGGCCTCGCCCGCCGCCGCGCTCAGCTCCTCCACGTCGGCGACGGCCTCCTGGCCTCGGCTCATCTGCTGGGCGACCCTCGCCACCTGCACCGCGATCTCCTGGACCAGCCTCGAGCTCTCGCGGGTCACCTCGAGCGCCTGCACCGCGAGCGCGCGCACCTCGTCCGCCACCACCGCGAACCCCCGCCCCTCCCGGCCCGCGCGCGCCGCCTCGATCGCCGCGTTCAGCGCGATCAAGTTGGTCAGATCGGCGATTTCCCGGATGGTGCCGAGGAAGCCGGTGATGCGCCGGGTCACATCGCCGAGGGCGGCGACCTGGGTCGAGCTGTCGCTCACGAACCGTTTCAACTCCACCAGCCGGCCGACCGCGCCGGCGATGACCGCGCGGCTCTCCTCGGCGACCGCGGAGGCCCGCTGGCTCGCGTCGGCCGACTTTCGCCCGTCGGCCGCCATGTCGCGGGAGAGCCGCGCGAGTGCGGTCGTGGCGTCAAGTCCCTGCGCCGCTGCCGCGCTCTGCTCCGCCATGCTCGCCCGCATCGCCAGCGACGCGTCGGCCAGGGCGGTGGCCGTGGCCTGCAGCGCCTCGGTAACCCGGGCCAGCCCGCTCACCTGGGTACCGATCTGATCCACCGTGCTCACCAGCGGGCGCCGGAGCTCGGCGATGTGGATTGCGGTGGCGACGTGGGTCGTGATGGTCGCCATCGTGATAAGGTCGCGGTTCCCGTACGTCTGCCGCTTGTGATGCTCCAGCTCCATCGTCCCCAGAATCTCGTCGCCGAAGCGGATGGGATACACCAGGAGACTCCGCACCTCGGGCATCGGCTCGCCGATCCGCGCATCGTGCGCGGTGTCCCGCACCAGGACCGGCGCCGCCTCGGCCACCACCTGGCGCCGGAGCGGCTCGGCCGCGGGGTGCGGCTCCTGGCGGTTGGGACGCCCGAAGGCCCCGCGGTACGCGAGCACCGGCTCCGCTTCGGTCACCCGGTAGATGCGGAAGTCGCCCCAGTCCAGCAGCCGGTGCGCCAGGCGCTCGATCTGGGAGAACGATTCGCTGAGCTGCGCGTTCCCGAGCACGGTGCTCTCGAGCTGGTGCACCTTGTTCAAGTCCTCGGCCGCGATCGCCTCCTCCAGAATCCGCTGGGTGAGAAGCCCGAGGCCGGCGAGCACCAGCAGGACCGCGAGCCACCCGATCGGCGAGAGCAGGTGCACCGCCCCTACGATGACGATCGTGCCGATCATCGTGAGCAGATACGAGATGATCTCCCAGCGAAGGATCAGGATCTGCTCCGCCGACTCCAGCTTCTCGCGCACCATCAGCGTGAAGTAGAAGAGCGCGCGGGTCGCCACGAAGTAGACCCCCATGAGCGTGAACGCCGCCGGGAGGAAGTCCAGCGACAGCTCGGTCACGCCGCTGGCGCGGAGCACGAGCTGATAGAACCCATAGGCCGCGACCAGGGCGAGGATTTCCCGGCCGGCATTGATCCACGCCGCGCGCCAGGGCTTGCGCACCCAGATCACATCCGCGAGCACGATGCCGGCCCCCAGCGCCGCCACGACCGAGGAGAGCGGCAAGGTGAGCACGCCCACGAGTGCCGGAATGGAGCTTTGCGTCAGATACGAGTACTTGCTCAGCCGCACCGGTGCGATCCGGAGGAGGACCACGATCGCGGTGAGCGCCAGCGTGGCCGGCAGCAGCCCGACCCAGCGGCGGTCCACGAGCAGTACGACCAGGCCGAGCCCCACCCCGCCGACGAGGAGGGCCTGGCCATACCAGGCGACGAGGCGCCCGAGACGGACGCTCACCGCGCGGCCGCCACTCCGTCGACGGCCTCCCGCAGCGACCGGAGAAACGCGTCCGCGGCCGCGACGCCCCCCCGCCCCAGTGCGTCCACCAGTGCGCTCCCGACGACCACGCCGTCCGCCAGCCCGGCCACCGTGCTTGCCTGGGCCGGGGTCGAGATGCCGAACCCGACCGCCACCGGCAGCGGCGTCGCCGCGCGCACCCGGGCGATCGTCCCCGCGAGGTCCGGCGCGAGCGCGCTGCTGGCGCCGGTCACACCCAGCCGCGCGACGAGATAGACGAACCCTCCGGCGCCCGCCACTGCCTGGGTCAGTCGCTCGGGCCGGGTCGTGGGCGCGATCAGCCGGATCAGGTCCAGTCGGCTGGCACCCACCGCGTCCTCGACGGCGGGGTCGCTGCCCGCGGGCAGGTCGGTGAGCAGCACACCGGCCACGTCGAGCGCCTCGGCGTCGCGCAGGAAGCGCGCGACACCGTAACGCAGAATCGGGTTGAGGTAGCTGAAGACCACGATCGGCCGATCGAGCCCGGCCCGCGCGATCAGGTCGAGCGTCCCCGCGAGGGTCATGCCCTGGCGCAGGGCCTCGAAGGTGGACCGCTGGATGGTCGGACCGTCGGCGAGCGGATCGCTGAACGGGACGCCGACCTCGAGGATGTCGCAGTGGGCAGCCGCGGCGCGCAGCGCCGCGAGACTCGCGTCGGCCGAGGGATAGCCGGCCGTGAGATAGGGAATCAGCGCCGTCCGGCCGGCCGCGTGGAGCCGGCTCCAGGCGGCGGCCAGCCGGGACTCAGACAAAGTAGTCGCCGACCGTGAGGCCGTAGCGGCTCGGGTTGGTCACCTTCACGATGGAGCGGAGATACCCGCCGCCCGCGTCCCGCTCGGCGAGGTTCACCAACGTACCCGGCGGGGCGATCGACCCGCCGTCGGCGTCGATGACCACCCGCACCAGCGGGCGGTTGAGCTGGGCGGCCTCCGGATTGGGCGCGGCGACGATGCCGACCTCGAACGTGTCGAGGATCACGCACGTGCCCACCGGATAGATCCCGATCAGGTTGATGAGCGCCTTGACCAGCACGGTGTCGTATCCGCGCTTGGGATTCTCCCACATCTCGCGCAGGACCTGGTCCGGCTCGATGGGCACGGTCTGGTAGCTGCGCCGGGTCGTGGCCGCGTCGAAGCCGTCGGCCACCGAGACGATGCGGGAAAAGATCGCGAGCGAGCGGGCGCGGATGGTCCGGGGATAGCCCGTGAGGTCCTGCTTCATATGATGCTCGTGGGCCACGAGGATCGAACGATAGGGAATCTCGTCGTAGCCGCGCAGCCCGAACAGCGTGAGGCCCCCGAGCCAGGGATGGCCCTGCATGATCTTCCACTCGCGCTCGTCGAGGCCCGTCGTCTTGTTCAGGATCTGGATCGGGACCCGGGCCTTGCCCACGTCGTGCAGCAGCGCCGTCATCCCCAGATCGTAGAGCTGCAGCTTGGAGAAGCCCAGCTTCTTGCCCAGCGCCACGGCGAAGATGCACACGTTCACCGAGTGGGTGAAGGTGTACTCGTCGTAGTCGCGGATGGTCGTGAGGCCGACGAGCGAGGTCTCGTTGTTGAGCACCTGGTCCACGATCATCTGCACCGCGCGCTTGACCCGCTTGACACTCGTGGCCCGGCCGAGCCGAATGCCCGTGATGACTTCCTTGGTGACGGCGACACCCTGGCTGTACGTGCGCTTGGCGACCTCCCGCGCCTCCTCCGATTCCCGCAGCCCCTCCTGCTGCGGGAGCGCCCGCTCGAGCTCGAGGTTGTGCACATCCCCCTCGCCCAACCGCCGCTGCAGCTCGGTGAGGAGGTCGTCGTTGGTCGCGCGCTCGGAGAGACTGAGGAGCAGGCTCAGGAAGATCTGCCACTCCCGCCGGTTGGCGCCGGGGTGGACCCGGAGCGTGCCGATCTCGAACGCCCGGAACATGGTGAGGATGTGGCTGAACGAGGCGTAGTTGTCGAGCTCGAGCCGAAGGCGGGTGGCGTTGACGAAGATGAAATCGCCCGCGAGCCGCACCTCGATGTCCCCCTCCGCCTGGCTCAGCGCCTCGGCCGAGGCCTCGAGGTCGTACAGCGCCTTCTGGACGGTGGCGTTCTCGAGCGGGTAGAGCTTGAGGCTGCGGAGCGCCGCGTAGAGCTCCAGCAGGAGGCCCCGGCCGGCCTGGCGGAGCCGCGCGTCCTGCGCCGCCGCGCCATCGGGCTGGCCCCGGGCGGCTTCCGGCGACTGGGTCACGCCGCCGACTCGCGCAACGCGCGGTTCACCGCGTTGCGGACCACGAGGTCCTTGTCCTCCGCCGCCTGCGTGAGCACGTCCCGGGCCTCCGGTGTCCGGATCTTCCCCAGCGCGATGGCGGCGCAGGCCCGCGTGTCCGAGGACTGCTTGCGCTTGAGCAGCCCCCGCGGCAGGAGCATCGCGCTCAACGTGCGCAGCGCCGACGGACCGGCGATCGCGCCGTACGCCTCGAAGAAGGCCATCTTCTCGGTGAGATCCAGCTCCTTCACCGCCTTGCCCATCACCACGGCCTCGACCCGCCGGAGCGCGCCCTTGTAGCCCCGGCCGCCGACGGCGCGCACCGCCGCCAGCCGCACCTGGCGGTCGTCGTCCTCGATTGCGCGGTCGATGTGGGTGAGGGCCCCGGGCGACGCGATCTTCTCCAGGGCGTGCACCGTGGAAAGCCGCACCGCCGCGTCCGTGTGCGAGAGCAGCTCGCCGAGCCCGGGCACCGCCTGCTGCAGCGCAAGCCGGCCGCAGAGCGCCACGACCGCCGGCAGCGACTCGCCCGGTGGCTCGCGCAGGAGCCGCATCGCTTCCGTGGGGTGGCTCGTCGCGAGCCGGTCCACGGTGGCCTCGAGCAAGCCGCGCACCGGGGGATTCAGCACCTTGGGCACGGCGTCGATCAACGGGCCCAGCGCCGTCGGGCGCAGCTCGCGCAGCACCTCGGTGACGTCCTCATCGCCCGGCAGGGCCGCCGCCTCGTCCAGCGACTGCACCAGCTGGATCACGATCGCCGGCTGGCTCAGCTGCACCTCGAAGTCCCGGAGCCGGCGCCGCTGCTCGTCGCTCAGCTCGGGCGCCCGGGTGGCGATCAGCCGGGTCTCCCGCATGACCGTCGCGACCGTGCGGAACTCACCCTTGTTGAGCAGGTTGGGAAACAGCATTTCCAGAATGCTTAGGATCTCGAGCCGGACGGCGGGATCGGGCTGCTGCTCCAGCAGATCGAACAGCCCGTTCAACGCGGCCTGGCGGACGTCGCGCGTATACTCCTCTTCGACCTGCTGCGCGATGTAGTTGATCTCCCCTTCCTCGAGGAAGTAGAGCGTCGAGTCGAAGTCCTCGATGTCGACGATCCCCTTGGGCCGGGGCGGCGCCTCCTCCCGGACTTGATTCTGGCGCGCCTCCGCGCTCGCCGCCGCCGTCTCCGCCTCCCCACCCACCACCTCCAGCGAACCCGCGAGCAGGTCGCCCTCGCCGAAAAAATCGATGAAGTGGTAGTGCACGAGCTGGAAGTCCTGCTCCCACAGCAGCGTCATCAGATCGTCGCCCGCTTCGGCCGGGAGGAAGCGGGCTTTGTTCAGCAGCTCGAGGAACTGGATCAGCTCGTGGTCCTCGGCACCCTTGCGGATCGTGAGCACCCGCATCCCGTCCTTGTAGAGCATCCAGGCCAGGCACTCGGCCTTGTTGATCTGGCTGTAGACGACGTCCTCTTCCCAGCGCAGCTCGGTCTCCCCCACGTTGAGCACCAGCTCGTCGACCCCGTTCCAGATCGGGCCGAACGCGGCTTTTACGTTCTGCGCGGCGCGCTGGTGAACCGGGTTGTTGGGGAGATACATCTGGAACGCACGGAGGGCCTTCACCAGCGTCTGCAGCAGCTCGGCGACCTGGCTGGGGAGGAGCAGCGCGGGCGAAGGCGCGCCGGCGGTCACGCGGGGGCCCCGAGCAGGGCGGCCACGTGGGCGACGTCCTTGTCGCCTCGGCCGCTCAGACAGACGAGCACCAGGTCGTCTTGCTGCCAGCGCCCGCGCGCCCGGGTGATCCAGGCAAACGCGTGCGCGGTCTCGAGCGCCGGAATGATGCCCTCGGTGCGGCAGACCCGCTGGAACGCGGCGAGCGCCTCCGCGTCGGTCGCCGACTCGTACCGCACGCGACCGGAGTCCCGGAGCCAGCTGTGCTCGGGACCCACCCCGGGGTAGTCGAGCCCGGCCGACACCGAATGCGCGGGCGCCACCTGCCCGTCGGCGTCCTGCAGCAGGTAACTCAAGCTGCCGTGGAGCACGCCGGGCCGCCCGGCGCCAAGCGTCGCGCTGTGGTGCCCGCTCGCGATCCCTTCACCCGCGGCCTCGACCCCGACCAGCTCGACTCCTGCGTCATCGAGGAAGCCCGCGAAAATGCCCATGGCGTTCGAGCCACCGCCCACGCAGGCGACCACGGTGCGCGGTGCCCGCCCGTAGCGCTCGAGCACCTGCGCCCGCGCCTCGCGTCCGATCACCGACTGAAAATCCCGCACCATCCGCGGATACGGATCGGGCCCGACCACGGAGCCGATGATGTAATGGGTCGTGGGGACGTTGGTCACCCAGTCGCGCAGCGCCTCGTTGGTCGCGTCCTTGAGCGTGCGCGTCCCCGACTCGACCGTAACCACGGTCGCGCCGAGCAGCCGCATCCGGTACACATTGAGCGCCTGGCGCTCGACGTCCTCGGCCCCCATGTACACCACGCACTCGAGCCCGAAGCGGGCGCAGACCGTCGCGGTCGCCACCCCGTGCTGGCCTGCGCCCGTTTCCGCGATGATCCGCCGCTTGCCCATGCGGAGCGCGAGCAGCGCCTGCCCCACCGTGTTGTTGATCTTGTGCGCGCCGGTGTGGTTCAGGTCCTCCCGCTTGAGCAGCACCCGGGCACCGATGTCGGCGCCGAACCGCTCCGCTTCGGTGAGCGGCGTCGGCCGGCCGACGTAGTCGCGCAGGATCCCCTCCAGCTGGGCCCAGAACGCCGGATCCTCGCGGACGCCGTCGTACAGCGCGGCGAGATCGTCGAGCGCCGCGACGAGCGTCTCCGGCACGTACCGGCCCCCGTAGGGTCCGAACCGGCCGTGAACGGCGCGCTCAGGCGACAGGGCTGAAGCCACGGACCGCCTCCAGAAACCGAGCCATCTTTTTCGAGTCCTTGATGCCGGGCAGGATTTCCACCCCGGAACTTACATCCACCGCATCCGGCCTCACGAGTCCCACCGCGTCGGCCACCGTCTCGGGGCGGAGCCCCCCCGCGAGGACCATCGGGCCCCGGATTCGCGAGCGCGCCAACGCGGCCAACGCGAGCGGCAGGCACACCCCCGCCCCGCCGTCGGCATGGGCGACCCGCGGCTCCACCAGCAGCGCGTCGGCCGCAGGCGCGATCGGATCGATCGCGTCAAGATCAGACTCCGCCTCGAGCCGGATCACCCGCCAGATGAGCAGCCCGTTCGACCGGAGGCGGCGCGCGTCGTCGGTGGAGTACGGGCCGTGCAGCTGCGCCCCGCGGAGCCCGGTGGCGTCGCGGACCCGGAGAATCTCCTCCACCGGATGTGCCCCGAAGACGCCGAGCACGGGCCGGCCGGCCGCGGCGCTCACGATCTCAGTCGCCTGGCGGGGCGTCAGCGCCCGCGGGCCGCTCGCGAAGACGACGCCCAGGAAGTCGGCGCCGAGCGCGGCGGCGCTCGCTGCGTCCTCGGGCCGCGTGAGTCCGCAGATCTTCGCCTCAACGGCCAAGGCGGCGTATCCCGGCGAAGGCGACCACCTGGGTGGCGGGGTCATCGGCGGCGGATAGCGCGGTCCCGACCAGCACGGCATCCGCGCCCGCGGCCGCGGCCCGCTCCACGTCCGCCGTCGTCGCCATTCCGCTCTCGGCGATCGCCACGCGATCGGCCGGCACCGACGCGAGCAGCGCCCACGCGGCGGCCACGTCGATCTGGAACGTGTCGAGATCGCGGCTGTTGACGCCAACGATGTCGGCTCCCGCGGCGAGGGCCACGGCCAGCTCCGGTGCAGTGTGCACCTCCACCAGCGCGGCCAGGCCGACCCCGCCGGCGAACCGGAGCAGCGCAGCAAGACGAGCCGGCGGCAGGGCCCGCACGATGAGCAGCACCGCCGCCGCCCCCGCGGCCCGCGCCTCGAGAATCTGGGCTTCCTCGAGGATGAAATCCTTGCGGAGCACGGGCACGCGGACCCGTGCCACGACTGCCTCGAGATCGGCAATCGAGCCGCCGAAGAACGGACCGTCGGTGAGCACCGAGACCGCGGCCGCGCCGTGCCGCACGTAGCGCTCCGCCCGGTCGGCCGGATCCAGGTCCGCCCGAATGGCGCCGGCCGAGGGCGACCGGCGCTTGACCTCCGCCACCAGCGCCACGCGATCCGGCGTGAAAACCGAACGGAACGCCGGCGGAGCCGGCGACGCTCCCGCCGCGCGCTCGAGTGCGAGCGTGCGCGCGCGCAGAGCGCCCAGCCCGGCCCGCGTCGTCTCGAGAATCTGGGTCAGCGTTGTCGGCACCTTGCCCTTCGGCCGGTCTTCGGGTAATCTTATTCGGGCTCTATTCGGTCGTACCAGCGCACGCGGGAGAACGCGGCATGCCGCTCACCAGACGTCAGAGTGAAATCCTCTCGTACCTCCAGCGCCACATCAACGATCGCGGGTACGCGCCGAGCTTCGAGGAGATCGCCGAGCAGTTCGGGTTCCAGTCGCTGGCCACGGTCCACGAGCACCTCACCAACCTCGAGCGGAAGGGATACATCCGCCGCTCGTACAACGAGAGCCGCGCCATCGAAGTGTTGCCGCCGCGCGGCACGGCGGTCGCCACCGAGATCCCGCTCTTGGGCAAGGTGGCGGCGGGCACGCCCATCGAGGCGCTGATGCAGCAGGAATCGCTCGCTGTCCCGGACGCCATGTTGCCGCGCCGCGGCCCCAACTACGCGCTCAAGGTCGCCGGCAGCTCCATGATCGACGAGCACATCATGGACGGCGATTTCGTCGTGGTGCACGGGAAGCAGACCGCCGAGAACGGCGAGATGGTCATCGCCCTCGTCAACGGTTCGGAAGCCACGGTGAAGAAATTCTATCGCGAGCCGGGCGGCTGGATCCGGCTCCAGCCCGCCAACGCCAGCATGCAGCCCCTGCGCTTCCAGGAGCGGGACGTCCTGATCCAGGGCGTCGTGGTGGGAATCATCCGGAAGTACTAGCGCGTCTCGGCGCCACCGCTCGCAGCCGATCCAGCACCCTGGCCCCGGCGCCGGCATTCAGCGCGTCCCCCGCCCGGCGCAGCGCCTCGACGAACGACCACCCCGCACCCGACACGTAGAGCGCCGCCGCCGCGTTCAGCAGCACCGCTGTGCGCTCCGCGCCGCCCTGGCCGGTCCGGAGCAGACCCTCGATGCGAGTTGCGTTGTCCCCGGGCTCGCCGCCGCGCAGGCCGTCGAGCCCGCCGCCCTCGAGCCCGAGCGCCGCCGGGTCCAGCGTCCACTCGCGCACCGCCCCGTCCCGGATTTCCCAGACGGCGGTGCTCCCGATCGGACTGATCTCATCCATGCCGATCGTGCCGTGCACCACGAGAGCATGCAGTGCGCCGAGACGCTGCAACGCCTCGGCCATGCGCGGCGCGCGGGCCCGGTCGGCCACACCGACGATCTGACGGCGCACGCCCGCCGGGTTGGCCAGGGGCCCGAGCAGGTTCATGATGGTCGGAACCCCGAGCCGCTTCCGCGTCGGGCCTACGTGGCGCATCGCCGGGTGGTAGGTCGGGGCAAACAGGAACACGAGCCCGGCGTCCCGCAGGATCGCCGGTGCCCGCTCCGGCGGGAGGGAGATGTCCACGCCCAGTGCCTCGATCACATCCGCAGAGCCGCAGCGCGAGGTGTAGCTGCGGTTGCCGTGCTTCGCCACCGGCACGCCGGCGCCCGCCACCACGAAGGCCGCGGCGGTGGACACGTTGAGTGTGCCGACGCTGCCGCCACCGGTCCCGCACGTATCCACCAGGCGCTCGCCGTCCTCCGTAACAACGGCGACCATCGCGGCCCGGAGCGCCCGCGCCGCCCCGGCGATCTCTTCGGCCGACTCCCCCTTTGCCCGGAGCCCGAGGAGCAGCGCCGCGATCTCCTCGGACGAGGCCTCGCCCCGCATGACGACGCCAAAAGCGGCCGCCGTATCGTCGCCGGACAACGAGCGGCCGTCCGCCAGCTGGCGCAGGGCTTGGCTCAGGCTGGTAGGCTCGGCTGGGGAGGTCTGGGTCACCAGGAATTCGGGTCGGGGAGGTGGCGGCAAAGCCCCAAGAAATTGTATCCGGCAAGGTGGCCTTTTGTCAATTCTGACAAGGAGTTGCGCAACTTGCCCACCACCCCGCAGGAGACTAGATTTCCGCGCGATGACCGGGACCTTTCTCGCGGTGGTGCACTTCGATGGCGGCCGGTTCCTCGGCTGGCAGCGCCAACGCGAGGGGCGGTCGGTCCAGGGCGAGCTCGAGCGGGTGCTGGAACGGCTCGCGGGGGAGGTCGTCCGAGCCATTGCAGCCGGCCGCACCGACGCCGGCGTCCACGCCGAAGGCCTCGGCGTCAGCTTCCACCTTCCCGAGAAATGGACCCCCACCGCCGCGCGGCGCGCGCTCAATGCGCTGCTGCCCCCGGATTGCTGGGTGGAGTCGGTGGCGCGAATGCAGCCGGGCTTCCACGCGCGGAAGAGCGCGATCGCCCGCCGCTATCGCTACGACATCGGCACCGACCCCGCGAGCGCCTCCCCCTTTCGCCGTCCGTTCGAGTGGGCCCTGGGTCGCTCTCTCGACCTGCCGTCGCTCCGTACCGCCGCAGCCCTCGTGCGCGGCGAGCACGATTTCCAGTCGTTTTCGGTCCGGGGGCAGGAGAAGCTGCATTGGCGCTGCGACATCGGCCGCGCTGACTGGACCGAGCGCCCCGACGGCCACGGCGTGAGCTTCCACGTGGAGGCGGACCGCTTCCTTCACCATATGGTGCGCATGCTCGTGGGCACCATGGTGGACGTCGGACTCGGCCGCCGACCGGTGGCCGACATGGCCGCCCTCCTGCTCCGCGGCGACAACCTCGAGACCAGCCCCCCGGCGCCGCCCGAGGGGCTGTACTTCGTCTCCGCGCTCTACCCGCCGGCATGTTATCTCGAGCTCGAGTCGGAGTCGGCCCCCGCTCCGGGCAGGCCGGTCACGGCGCCGCCGGCATGAGACGCCTCCTCGCTGCCGTTCCGCTGGCCGCCCTGCTTGCCGGATCCGGCGAGCGCGCGCCGGTCCCGCTCGGCGACACCGTCGCCGTAGCCCAGGAACCGCGCCGGGTCGCGACCGCGCCGACCCACGGGCAGACCAGCGTCGTGGGCTCCCGCCGTACGGCCATCGTCGAAGCCACGGAGCGGGTGGCCCCGTCTGTCGTCTCGATCCACGTATCGTCCCGCGAGCGGGTGACGCCGCGCTCGCCCTGGGACTTCTTCTTCGTGCCCGAGGGAGCCGAGCGGGTCGTCGAGGGATACGGGACGGGCTTCGTCATTCGGCCGAACGGCGTGATCGTCACCAACCAGCATGTGGTCGCCAACGCCGAGAAGGTGGTCGTGACGCTGGGCGACGGCGCCGAGGTGGACGGCAAGGTCCTGGGCGAGGATCCGCTGACCGACATCGCGGTGGTCAGGGTCGAGCGCGCCGGTCTCCCCACCGCTCAACTCGGCCGCAGCACCGATCTCATGATCGGCGAGTGGGTCGTGGCGCTTGGCAATCCCTTCGCGTACCTGCTGGGGAACGCCGAGCCGACCGTCACCGTCGGCGTCGTCAGCGCGACCGGGCGCAACATCCTCCCGTCTGGCGATCAGCCGGGGCTCTACCTCGACATGATCCAGACCGACGCGGCCATCAACCCCGGCAATTCCGGCGGCCCACTGACGAACGCCCTGGGTGAGGTGATCGGCGTCAACTCCTCGATCTTCTCCAGCAGCGGCGGGTCGATCGGTCTGGGGTTCGCGATTCCGATCGAGCGGGCGCTCGTCGTGGCGGACGCCATCATTCGGACCGGGTCGGTGCGGCGTGCGTGGACCGGGCTCGACGTGGAGGGGCCATCGAGCATGCGCAACTGGCGCAACGTGGGCGGCGTTACCGTGTCCCAGGTCGCGCCGGGCGGTCCGGCCGCGCGCGCCGGACTCGCGACGGGCGACGTGCTCGTCGAAGCCAACGGCCGCCGGCTCCGCAACTACCTCGACTGGGAAGCGGTGAAGCTGGACCTTCGGGTGGGAGACGCCGTGGAGCTCACGGTCCGCCATGGCGGAGGCACCTCCCGCCGGCGGCTCGTGACCGGCGATCTCCCGACCGTCACTGCGGAGAAGGTCACGGTTCTGCGGGATCTGCAGCTCGTCAACGTCACGCCGGCCGTCCAGGCCGAGCGCGGGATTCGAAGCGAGCAGGGCGCTCTGATCTTTCGGATTTCGCCCCAAGTGGCCCAGGCCACGGGACTGCAGACCGGGGACGTGATCGTGGGAATCAACCGGACGCCGGTGCGGACCGCGTCGCAGGTGGGCGATCTGCTGCAGAGCCGCGCAGGTGTGCTCCGGGTGTACTTCGAGCGGGGCGGCCAGATCACCTTCACCGACCTCGTCTTCCGATGAGCGACGACCGCTATCAGTCGCCCCTGGGGACGCGATACGCCTCCCCGGCGATGCAGATCCTCTGGGGCGAGGCCCGCCGGATCGGGCTCTGGCGCCGCCTGTGGCTCGCCCTCGCCGAGAGCCAGCACGACCTCGGCCTGGCGATTCCGGAGCGGGCGCTGGCCGAGATGCGCATCCACCTGGACGACGCCGATCTGGCGGCCGCGGCCCGGTACGAGCGCCGGCTCCGGCACGACGTGATGGCGCATATCCACGTCTTCGGCGACCAGGCACCCGCGGCCCGACCCTTCATCCACCTGGGTGCGACCAGCGCGTTCGTCAGCGACAACGCCGACGTCATCGTCATGCGCGAGGGCCTGCGCCTGCTGGTCGACCGGCTGCTCGCCGTGCTGGCCGCGCTGGAGCAGTTCGCCCGGCGCCAGGCCGCGCTGCCCTGCCTCGCGTACACCCATTTCCAGCCGGCCCAGCTCACTACCGTGGGCAAGCGCGCGACCCTGTGGCTGCAGGACTTCGCCCTCGACCTCGAGGAGCTGTGCCACCGGATCGACACGCTCCGGCTCCTCGGCTGCAAGGGCACGACGGGGACGCAGGCCTCCTTCCTCGAGCTCTTCGGCAGCGACCAGGCCAAGGTGCGCGAGCTCGACCGGCTGGTGACCGCCCGCATGGGCTTCGCCCGCTCGTTCCCGGTGACCGGGCAGACCTATCCCCGGAAGCAGGACAGCGTCGTGCTCGACGCGCTGAGCGGCATTGCCCAGTCGGCGGCAAAGATGGCCGGCGATCTCCGCCTGCTTCAGCACGAAGGCGAGCTGCTGGAGCCGTTCGAGGCGGAGCAGGTCGGCTCGAGCGCCATGGCATACAAGCGGAATCCAATGCGGGCCGAGCGAATCACGGGGCTCGCCCGGTTCGTTCTCTCGCTCCAGGCCAACGGCTCCCACACCGCGGCCAACCAGTGGCTGGAGCGCACGCTCGACGACAGCGCCAACCGCCGGCTCACGCTGCCCGAGGCGTTCCTGGCGACCGATGCCATTCTCATCCTCGCGACCAACATCGCGGCCGGGCTCGAGGTGCGGGAGCCGGTGATCGCGGCGCACGTCGCCGCGCAGATGCCGTTCATGGCGACCGAGCGGTGGCTCATGCTGGGTGTGGGCGCGGGCGGCGATCGGCAGGCGCTGCACGAGGTGATCCGGCAGCACAGCCTGGCCGTGGCCGAGGCGCTGGGCCGGGGCGGGCCAAACGACCTGCTGGAGCGGCTGGCCACAGACCCGGCCTTCAAGGGAGTGCCGGCCGCCGCGCTCCGGGCCGAGCTGGAGCCGACGCGCTACACCGGCCGCGCCGAGGCGCAGGTACACGAGTTTCTCACCGAATATCTGGCGCCCGTCGTCGCGCGCGCGCGGCCGCTGGCCCAGGAAACCGAGACCGCAGAGGTGCGCGTATGACCCGGACGCTCGAGCAGAGCTCGCTGCCCCTTCCCTTGCTCCGGAAGGGCAAGGTCCGCGAGGTCTACGAGGTGGACGCCGAGCACCTGCTGCTCGTGGCCAGCGACCGGGTCAGCGCGTTCGACGTCGTGATGCGCGAGACCATCCCGCACAAGGGCGCCGTCCTCACCCAGCTGAGTGGGTTCTGGTTCGAGCGGCTCGCCCGGGTGATCCCGTCGCACTACGTCACCGCTGACGCCGACGCTATCGTGGCGCGGCTGCCGCAGCTCACCCTCCAGCGTGACGTCCTCCGCGGCAGGGCCATGCTCGTGCGCCGGACCGAGCCGGTCGCCTTCGAGTGCGTCGTCCGCGGATACATCTCCGGCTCGGCCTGGGCCGAGTACAAGAAGAGCGGAACGCTGGCGGGGGAGCCGCTCCCCAAGGGGCTGGTAGAGAGCGAACGGCTGCCGCAGCCGATCTTCTCCCCGGCCACTAAAGCGGAGGTGGGCCACGACGAGAACGTGACCTTTTCGACGGTCGCGGCCAAGCTCGGGTCCGACGTGGCCGCCCGGCTCCGGGACGCCAGCTTCGCGATCTACGAGGCGGGACGCGACCATGCAGCCACACAGGGGATCATCATCGCGGACACGAAGTTCGAGTTCGGGTTCGACGGCGGTGGGACGCTACGGCTCATCGACGAGGTGCTGACGCCCGACAGCTCGCGCTTCTGGCCGGCGGATCGCTACCGGGCCGGCGGCCCGCAGCCCAGCTTCGACAAGCAGCCGCTCCGGGACTACCTTGCGTCGGTAAAGGCAAGCGGCGGCTGGAACGGCGAAGCGCCGCCGCCGCCGCTCCCGGACGAGGTCGTCGAGACCACGAGCCGGCGCTACCTCGAGGCCTACCGTCGGATCACGGGGCGGCACTTGGAGACCGCGTGATCCGGACGGCCCCGGAAGGTCGCTGGTTCATCGTCGGCGCGTGGGTCATCGTCGGACTGCTCGCGTTGCTGGCGTTGACCGGTCGCTGGATCTGGCTCGCGCTCTGGCTGCCGGTAGCCGTGTGGGTGGTCGCCTTCTTTCGGGACCCCGAGCGCCCGGGACCCCGGGGGGATGCCCTGGTGATCGCGCCGGCGGACGGCAGGGTGGTCGGCGTCGCCGAGGTGGACGAGCCCGCGTTCTTCGGCGAGCGGGCCACCCGGATCTCGATCTTCATGAACGTGTTCGACTGCCATGTGAACCGCTATCCGACGGACGGCAGCGTGGCGTACCGGCACTACCATCCCGGGCGGTTCCTCAACGCCGCCGACGAGAAGGCGAGCCTCGAGAACGAGCAGTCGTCGGTCGGGCTCGGCACGGCGCACGGCAAGGTGCTGGTGCGCCAGATCGCCGGCCTCATCGCCCGGCGGATCGTGACCGACCACGCCGTCGGCACCGCGGTGCGCCAGGGCGAGCGCCTGGGCATGATTCGGTTCGGCTCGCGTGTGGATCTCTTCCTGCCGCGCGGTACGCATGTCCTCGTGCGCGAGGGCGACAAGACCCGCGTCGGCGTCACCGAGGTGGCCCGATGGAGCTGATTCCCCGCCGTCCCCATCTCCCCCGCCCCGACATGCGGCGGGTTGTCGTCGTCATGCCGAGCGCCTTCACCCTCGGCAACCTGTTCTTCGGCTTCTGGTCGATCGTCTCCGCCTTCAACGGCAACTTCCGCTGGGCGGGCTGGTTCATCGTGTTCGCGGCCATCCTCGACATGCTGGACGGCCGGGTGGCCCGGCTCTCCAAGACCAACAGCCGGTTCGGCGCCGAGCTGGACTCGCTGGTGGACGTCATCTCGTTCGGCGTCGCCCCGGCGCTGCTGATGTATTTCCTGGAGTTCTCCGGCACCGGCCGCTTCGGCTGGGTGATCTGCTACATCTACGTCGTGGCCACCGCGCTCCGCCTTGCCCGCTACAACGTGCTGGCGGACACCAAGCCGTCGTCGAGCTGGTTCACCGGACTGCCGTCCCCGGCGGCCGGCTGCACCCTGGCGGTCTACTATCCGTTCAGCCAGACGGCCTGGTACCGTGCGTCGCTCGCGTATCTCGATCTCCAGCATCAGGGCCTGGTCGTGCTGATCCTGCTGCTGGCGGCGCTGATGGTGAGCAACGTCAAGTATCCCCGCTTCCCCGCGATCGGGTTCCGCAGCGTCCGCGGCGTTTCGGGCCTCCTCGTCCATCTCGGCGTGCTGGCCGGCGGCCTGCTCGCGCCGGAGCACTTCCTCTTCCCCCTGGGGCTCGTCTACACGTTTTTCGGCGTCGGGCGAGCGCTGATCCTCGGCCTGCTGGAGCGCAACGAGGGCCAGGGCGCGACGCTGGATCCGTCGGCGGAGGGAGAGCACGCGACGGTCGGGCCTCCTGAGCCCCGCGCGCGTCGTGCGTGGCCGGGCCGCCGCCACAAGGAGCCGAACGCATGACGTTCCGGGTGCACGTGCGCGTGGTGCCGCGAGCGGGCCTGCTGGACCCCCAGGGTCAGGCGGTGGACCACGCGCTCGGGGCCCTCGGCTTTACCGGCGTGAAGCGGGTGCGGGTCGGGCGGGCCGTCGAGCTCGATCTCGCCGCCGCGTCCAAGGACGAGGCCGAGGCCCATGCGCGGCGAATGTGCGATCGGCTCCTGGCCAACCCGGTCACCGAGGACTACACCATCGAAGTCGAGGAGGACTGATGCTGCGGGTAGCCGTGCTGCGATTCCCGGGCAGCAACCGCGACGTGGACGCGCTGCGCGCCGCCGAGAGCGCCGGGTGCAAAGCCTACTTCGTCTGGCACCGCGACACGGACCTCCAGGGCGCCGACGTGGCGATCCTGCCGGGCGGGTTCAGCTACGGCGACTATCTGCGCTCCGGTGCCATCGCCCGCTTCAGTCCGATCATGCAGGCGGTCCAACGGCACGCGGCCGAGGGCGGCGCCGTCGTCGGCATCTGCAACGGCTTTCAGATCCTGTGCGAGGCCGGGCTCCTGCCAGGCGCCCTCGTCCGGAATGCCCGGCTCTCCTTCGTCGCCAAACCGGTGGACCTCGAAATCGTGCGCACCGACACGGTCTTCACCGCCGCCTTTGCCAGCGGCGACAAGGTGCGGATCCCCGTGGCCCACGGCGACGGCCGCTTCGTCGCCGACCGCGGCACCCTGGACCGACTCGAGGCCGAGGCCTGCGTCGTGGTGCGTTATCTCCAGGCGGGGGCGGGCGTCGAGCCCAACCCCAACGGCTCGGACCGCAACATCGCCGGGATCTGCAACCCTGCCGGGACCGTCGTGGGCCTGATGCCGCACCCCGAGAACGCGATCGACCCGCTGCAGGGTACCCAGGATGGGCGGGGCTTCTTCACCTCGCTGGCCGCGTGGCAATCGCTCGCGGGGAGGCGCTGATGCGAATCGCTCTGATCCTGGCCGCGACGGCGCTCCTCGCGCTGGGCGCGCCCGCTGCCCGGGCGCAGGACGTCAAGACGATCCGGCCCGGCATGACCGAGGCGGAGGTCCGGAGCAGTTGGGGCGACCCGGTCACCAACCGCAAGGCCGGCGACTTCGCGTACCTGTTCTACCAGAACGGCTGCCTTCGCACCTGCGGCACCTACGACGTCGTGATCCTCCAGGGCGGCCAGGTCATCGACGCCATCGCCCGGGCCAAGGACCACGCCTACGACGGCGTCTCCTCGTCCCCGGCCGACCGCAAACCGCACTACACCCCGCCGAGCGATTCGGCGCTGAGAACGCCATGACCGTCGAGAAGCCGAGCAAGAACGAAGACGAATATTTCACCCTTCGGGAGCAGGAGCTGCTCCACAAGCAGCGGGAGCAGGCGGAAGCGGCGCGGGTCGCGGCCGAGCGACGCTCGCACTTCATGAAGTGCCCCAAGGACGGGCACGATCTGGCCACCCGCCAGTACCACGGTGTGCAGATCGAGACCTGCCCTCACTGCGGGGGGATCTGGCTCGACCCCGGGGAGCTCGAAGCGGTCCAGAAGCACGAGGACCGGCCCGGAATCCTGGGCCGCATCGTCCACGATGCACTCGAGGCGATCGGCTGCGATCGCCGGAAGGCCGGCCGTGGCTGAGGCCGGCCTCGCCATGGCGCCCCGGGGCGGTCCCGCCGCCGCGACGGCGGCCGAAGCGTTGCCCGGCGAGCGGCCGGTGACACCCGAGGTCGTGCGGGAGCACAACCTCAACGACCTCGAGTACGCGCGCATCCTGGCGCTCCTGGGGCGGACGCCCACGCTCACCGAGCTGGGGGTCTTCTCCGCGCTCTGGTCGGAGCACTGCTCCTACAAGCACTCGAAGCCGATCCTCCGCCGCTTCCCCACCGAAGGCCCCCAGGTGCTCCAGGGTCCGGGCGAGAATGCCGGCGTGCTGCGACTGCCGGACGGCTGGGCGGTCGCCTTCAAGATCGAATCGCACAATCACCCCTCGGCGGTGGAGCCCTACCAGGGCGCCGCCACCGGCGTCGGCGGCATCCTCCGCGATGTGTTCACGATGGGCGCCCGCCCGGTCGCGGTGCTCAACAGCCTCCGCTTC
>JBGQIW010000016.1:0-38989 GCA_041498715.1 Gemmatimonadota bacterium
CGCTATGGCCGCCGCGATTCCCGGGGCCCGGCTGGTGGTGGCACCGGGCGCGGCCCATCTACCCACGCTCGAGACCCCGTCCATCGTGACTGACGCCCTGCGATCGTTCCTGGGCACGCTCGTGTGAAACCCTTTGGGCGGGTCGTGCGTTATTGATGGTGCGGGCCGGTCCGGTGCTCACTGGGCCTCCGTGCAGTAATGTAATCCTTCCATCAAACGGCCCCGGAGCCGCGCACATCGCGGCTTCGCGGGCCGCCTCTCTTTTGGGTCCGACCAACTACTTTCCCGGACCCTGGAATGCAGAACCCTCCGGCGTCGAGGGCGCCGGAGGGCGGGATTCTGAGCGAACGATCGTTCGCTAGCGCTTCGGTGGTCCGGGCGGCGCGTCACCGTTGAAGACGTCTTTGTTCTTCGCGATGAACGCCTGCATGTTGGTCGGCACGTCTTCTTCCGGGAAGATGGCCGTAACCGGGCACTCAGGCTCGCACGCCCCGCAATCGATGCACTCGTCGGGGTGGATGTAGAGCTGGTCCTCACCCTCGTAGATGCAGTCCACCGGACAGACATCCACGCAGCCCCGGTCCTTCACCCCAATGCAGGCTTCGGTGATCACGTAGGTCATGCGCTTGCTCCTCCGGCGCCTTCGCGCGAAGTAAGGAAAAAGGAGAGTACGATGGGGGTCTGGGGATGCGCAAGGGCCTTTCAACCGTCGAGAAACCAGCCAGCGAGCCGGCGCGCTGCGGGCGCCCACCGGGCCACGCAGGCCAGTCCGCCGAGCGCCGGGCCGCGGATGACACCGATGCCCAAGGCCGTGGAAAGACGGTCGTGCGCACGCTTCACCGCGAGCCAACTGCGGGTCTTGGGTGACGGAAAGCCCGGGTCCAGGATCCGTCGGGCGGTCTCCTCCCCGGTTACCAGCGCAGAATAGATTCCCTCGGCGGTCAGCGCCGACGCCACGCCTGCCGCATCGCCCACCAAGTGCACTCCATTTGGAAAATCGAAGCCGGCGAAATAGACCTCCAGTGTCGCTGCCTCGAACGGAACGACATCCGGATCCGCGCCGAGTGTGCGGGCGCGCGCCATGAGATAGCGTCGCACGGCCGCCGGCGGCACGACCTTCTTGGGCGCCACCGCGCCAATGGATGTGTAGCGCTCGTGCGGGAAGACCCAGAAATAGCCGTTGGCCAGGGCGCCCGGATCGCACTCGATGCGGAGCGGCTCGAGCCGGAGGCCGGGCACGTTGTACTCGGCCGCGAAGCAGGCACGCGGATGCGGAAGCCCAAGCGCGCGGCGCACGGCCGAATCCGTGCCGTCCGCGCCCAGCAGATGACGGTAGGCGATGGCGTGGCCAGCGACGGAAACGGTACGTGCAGCGAGGTCGAGGCCCGTGGCCGCCGCGCCGACCCGGACCTCGGCGCCGGCGCGCCGGGTCCACTCGAGCTGGAAGCGGCCCAAGTCGCGACGGGGCACCGTTCGCACCGTGGTCGCCACGGAATCGAGGATGCGCGGCGTCGCCCCGGTGAACGCCACGTAGCCGACGCGCTCGAGTCCTGCGGTCGGGGGAAGGCCGAGCGGCGCCAGCTCACGCACGGCTTTCCGGGTGAGTCCGCCGGCGCAGGTCTTCGGCCCCACCTCGAGGTTCTTCTCCAGCACCAGTACCTCGCGGCCGGCGTCGGCGAGCACCTGCGCGGCCCTGAGCCCCGCGGGCCCGGATCCGATCACGAGGTGCTCGACCGTCTCCACCGGCGCCTACCTGAGCTGCGCGCGCAGAAAATCGAGCGTTCGCTGCCAGGCGAGATCGGCGGAGGGCTGGTCAAAGACCTGAGGGCGTGCGTCGTTGAAGAAGGCGTGTCCGGCGTCGTAGAAGTGCGCCTCGAAGGAGGCGCCGGCCGCCTGATACCGAGCTGCCAGGGCCCGCGCGTCCGCCTCCTTGACCGACTGGTCGCCGCGACCGAAGTGGGCCAGCACAGGCACGCGCAATTTCGCAGGGTCGATCGGCACCTTGGGATGGATCCCATAGAAGTTCACCGCGGCGGAGATCCGGTCGGGGTGCTCCTGGGCCGCGAAGAGCGCGAGCTGTCCGCCCATGCAAAAACCGACGACGCCCACCTTCTTCGGCCGCACGCTTGGCAGGGCGAGCAGATAGTCGGCGGCACCCCGCAGGTCGGTCGCCGCCTCCGCGATGTTGAGCGCCATGAGCAGCTTCCCGGCTTCGTCCGGACTCTTGGTCTGTTTGCCGTGGTAGAGATCAGGCGCGAGGGTGATGAACCCCTCGGCGGCGAAGCGATCAGCTAGCTGCTTGATGTGATCGACGAGCCCCCACCACTCCTGCACCACGATCAGCCCGGGGCCCGTGCCGGCGTGCGCGTTGAGGTAACCGGGTGTCATCCGCCCGTTCGCGCGGAATTGGATCATCTGCCCCTGCATACGGACCTCCGTCGACGGACCGAAAAAGACGGACCGGTCACGGCGTTCCGGTCCGGGCCAGCGCGTAGTCCAATGCCTCCACGGCGAAGTCCGCGTCGCCGGCGGTGATGCACAAAGGTGGCTTGATACGGACCACGTTGCCCGCCAGGCCGCCCTTCCCCGCCAGGACACCGATCTCCCGCAGGCGCTCGAGGACCTCCAGCGTCTCGGCGGTAGCGGGCTCCTTAGTAGCCCGGTCGCGCACCAGCTCGACTCCGAGCATCAGCCCGAGGCCACGCACGTCGCCGATCAGGGTGTGGCGGCGCATAAGGCCCTGCAGCCCGCTCTTGAGCCGGGCGCCCACGACGCGGGCGTTGTCCTGGAGCTTCTCCCCCTCGATCACGTCCAGCACGGCGAGGCCCGCGGCAGTCGAGAGGGGATTGCCACCGAACGTGTTGAAGTGGAGCCGGCCGAGGAGCGCGTCAGCGATCTCCCGCCGCGTGGTCACGGCCGCGAGCGGCATGCCGTTGCCGATGCCCTTGGCCATGGTGACGATGTCCGGAACGACGCCGTAGTTCTGGAAGCCCCAGAAGTGGGCGCCCGTACGCCCGAACCCGGTCTGCACTTCGTCGGCGATGCAAAGGCCCCCGTGCTCGCGAACGACGGCGTAGGCCTCGGCCAGATAGTTGGGCGCGCCATAAGTCACTCCGCCGACGCCCTGCACCGGCTCCGCGATGAACGCGGCGACGCGCCCCGTGGTGGCGTGGCGGATCAGCTCCCGGATGTCTTTCGCGCTCTGGGTGGCGATCGCCTCCGGCGTTCCTGTGAACGGGCTGCGGTACGGGTCCGGGCAGACCGCGTGGTGAATGCCGGCACCCTGCTGGGTGGGGAACTTCCAGGTCGAGAGGCCGGTCAGCGCCATCGCGGTCGGGGAGCCGCCGTGGTAGCCGTTGCGCAGGGCGATGACGTCCGGGCTGCCGGTGAAGAGCCGCGCCATCGTGACGGCGAGGTCGTTGGCCTCGCTGCCGCTGTTCACGAAGTAGGTGACTTCCAGGCCTGGGGGCATCTTCGCTGCCAACCGCTGCGCCAGCTGGGGCAGGTTCGGATGCAGGTAGATCGTCGACGTATGCTGCAGCGTTCCCGCCTGCTCCCGGATGCGCGCCACCACGGTGGGGTGCGAGTGCCCGCACGCCACGGTGGCGATGCCGGCAAACAAGTCGAGGTAGCGGCGGCCGGTTTCGTCGAAGAGATATTGCCGATGCCCTTCGACGATGAGCAGCGGCTCCCGGTAAAACGTGAAGAGCGCCGGATGAGCGTAGCGCTGGCGCAGGGCCAGGACCTCGGCCCGGGACGGACCCGCATACCGATCGGGGCGGTGATCACAGGCGGGCATGGTCGGCAGCGAGGCGCCGAGTGCGGTGGCCATGGAGACTCAGGTCAGAGTGGAACTGCGCTATCCGGGGGAGGTGGCGTCAGCCGAGCCCGGGCACAGGGGTGGCCAGGCTCTCCGTCCGCGGCGCCGGCGGGCCGTGCCGGCCGGCCGGGGCGTGGATGCGATTCCATTCCTCTCGGAGACAGAACGGATCCAAGCCGTAGGGACGGTCGACTGCCAGGACTCCGTCGAGATGATCGATCTCATGCTGCAGCAGCTCGGCTCGGTCGCCCTCGAGGTCTTGTTCGTGCCAGGCGCCCTTGACGTCCTGATAGCGTAAGCGAATGCGGTGCGCGCGCGCCACTCGCACCAGGAGATTAGGGAAGGAGAAGCAGTCGTCCCAGACCCAGAAGTCCTCGGTGTCGATGTCCACGATTTCCGGATTGATGAGCGACCAGGGCCTGTCCATCTCGACGTGGACCACGCGCACCGGCGCACCGATCTGCGGCGCCGCGATGGCCCGTCCACTGCCGAACCGCGACTGCCAGTCGCGCAGAGTTTCCCGAAGGTCGTCGAGAATCACGCGCACCGCAGGCGAGCCGGGGCGGGTGATGGTCTCGCAGCGGGTGCGGAGTATGGGGTCGCCGAGGAGGCGGATTCGATGAATAGTCATGGTGTTGAGCCTTGGCGTCCGGGTCGCGGTCTCTCCGGCCCAATATTATGGATGCGCTCGGCAAGAGCCAGCTTGGGGAGCGAGGCGCGACAATATTCGCGTTCCCAATAAGTAGTTGTATGACACACTACTATACGAGCAAGTCATTGTGCCAGCAAGCTTGATCCGCTTTCGCACCATTTTATTGGCACGAATTGACAATCCCGACTTTATGACTTACCATTGCCCAGTGAGCGCCCAATTGCCGCAGGTCGATCCGATTCAGTGCCCCCCGGGCCAGCGCGGCCCCCGGGGAGAGATTCTCGTCGAGCTGAAGCGGGCGCAGCCGCTCACCGCCCGGGCCCTAGCCGGCAAGCTGGGCATCTCCTTGAACGCCGTCCGACACCACATCAAAGAACTCGAAGCTGAGGCATTGGTGGCGTACGACCGCCAGCACCGCGGCGTCGGAGCTCCGGCGTTCGCCTATCGCCTGAGCCCGCTTGGTGAAGGCCTTTTCCCCCGGGGCTACGAAGCGACCTTGCTCCAGTTTCTCGACCGCATTGTGGAGCGGGACGGGCGCGGCGCGGCCGTGCGGGTGCTGGAGGGGCATTTCGGCAGCCTGGCCCAGCGACTCCGGGTCGAGACCGCCGGCCTCGCTCCGGCCCGTCGGCTCGAGCTCGTAGCCCAGGCGTTGGCCCAGGAGGGGTACATGGCCGAGGCCGGTGCGGAGGGCGACAGCATCGGGACACTGACAGAGCACAATTGCGCCATCCAGTCGGTCGCCGAGCGGTTTCCGGAGCTCTGTGCGGCGGAAGCCAGGTTCCTGGAGGACGTGCTCGGCGCGCCGGTTAACCGGCGGGCCCACATCCTGGGGGGCTGCAGCGCCTGCGAATACCACGTCCGGCTCGACGGTTCGGACCGGCCAGTCGAGGAGACTACATGAGCTCGCCAGTCGAAACGCTGGTCAACCGCGAGTACAAGTACGGCTTCGTCACCGATATCGAGTCCGACGTCGCGCCGAAAGGGCTGAACGAGGGCATCGTCCGGCTCATCTCCGCCAAGAAGAACGAGCCGGCGTTCATGCTGGAGTGGCGGCTCAAGGCGTATCGCGGCTGGCTCAAGATGACGGAGCCGCACTGGCCGAACGTCGTGTATCCGGCCATCGACTACCAGAACCTCCGCTACTACGCGGCGCCCAAGACGCAGAAGCCGCTGGGGAGCCTGGACGAGGTGGATCCCAAGCTCCGCGAGACCTACGAGAAGCTCGGCATCCCGCTTTCGGAGCAGAAGATCCTGGCCGGGGTGGCGGTCGACGCGATCTTCGACAGCGTCTCGGTGGGCACCTCCTACAAGAAGAAGCTCGCCGAGCAGGGGATCATCTTCTGCTCCTTCGGCGAGGCGGTGCAGGAGCATCCCGAGCTGGTGGAGAAGTATCTGGGCTCGGTCGTGCCGCCCAGCGACAACTTCTTTGCCGCGCTCAACGCCGCCGTCTTCAGCGATGGCTCGTTCGTCTATGTGCCGAAGGGCGTGAAATGCCCGATGGAGCTGTCTACCTACTTCCGAATGAACGCCGCCGATACCGGGCAGTTCGAGCGTACGCTCATCGTCGCCGATGAAGGCGCCTCGGTGAGCTATCTCGAGGGGTGCACAGCTCCCAAGCGTGACACGAACCAGCTGCATGCGGCGGTGGTCGAGCTGGTAGCGCTCGACAACGCCACGATCAAGTACTCCACGGTGCAGAACTGGTACGCGGGCGACGAAGAGGGCCGCGGCGGGATCTACAACTTCGTCACCAAGCGGGGCAAGGCGCTCCGGAAGGCGAAGATCTCCTGGACTCAGGTGGAGACCGGCTCCGCGATCACCTGGAAATATCCCAGCGTGATCCTCCAGGGCGACGACTCGGTGGGAGAGTTCTACTCCGTCGCGGTCGTGAACGGCCGGCAGCAGGCGGATACCGGCACCAAGATGATCCACATGGGCCGGAACACCCGGAGCACAATCGTGTCCAAGGGCATCTCCGCCGGGCGGGGGAACAACAGCTATCGCGGCCTGGTGAAGGTTCTGCCGAAGGCGGAGGGCGCACGGAACTACACGCAGTGCGACTCGATGCTGATCGGGAACCGCTGCGGGGCCCACACATTCCCCTACATCGACGTCCAGAACCCCACGGCATCGGTCGAGCACGAGGCGTCGACATCGAAGATCGGGGAAGATCAGATCTTCTATTGCAAGCAGCGGGGCCTGAACACCGAGAATGCGATCTCGATGATCGTCAACGGATTCTGCAAAGAGGTCTTCAAGGAATTGCCGATGGAGTTCGCGGTGGAGGCACAGAAGCTCCTGGGGGTCAGCCTCGAGGGGAGTGTCGGGTAGCAGTTTTCTACATAGGAGATCGTCGTGCTCGACGTCAACGACCTGCGGGCGTCCGTGGGTGACAGGGAAATCCTGCGGGGCATCTCGCTCACCGTCAACAAGGGTGAGGTGCACGCCATCATGGGTCCGAACGGCTCCGGAAAGAGCACGCTCGCGCAGGTGCTGGCGGGCCATCCGGCCTACCAGGTGACCGGCGGGCAAGTGCGCTTCGAGGGTCAGGACCTGCTCGACCTGGAGCCGGAGGAGCGGGCGCAGGCGGGCGTGTTCCTCGCGTTTCAATATCCGGTCGAGATCCCCGGTGTGACCAACGCGTACTTTCTCCGCGCCGCGTACAACGCGCTCCGGAAGGCCAAGGGACTGGACGAAGTGGATCCCATGGACTTCCTCGACGTGCTCGAGGATAGGCTCAAGGTCGTGGAGTGGGGGCCTGAGATCATGAGCCGAGCGGTGAATGCCGGCTTCTCGGGGGGCGAGAAGAAGCGCAACGAAATCCTCCAGCTCGCCGTCCTCGAGCCCAAGCTCGCTATCCTGGACGAGACGGACTCCGGTCTCGATATCGACGCCCTGCGCATCGTCGCGGCGGGGGTCAACCGGCTCCGGAGCCCCGACCGCTCGTTCATCGTGGTCACCCACTATCAGCGGCTGCTGAACCACATCGTGCCCGATGTCGTGCACGTGCTGGTCAACGGGCGGATCGTGAAATCGGGCGGCAAGGAGCTGGCTCTCGAGCTCGAGGCCCGGGGCTACGACTGGGTCGAAGAGGTGGCGAGGGTCGCGTGACCGAAACCTACGTCCGCCAGTTCGAGGCCTTCGCCGGCAACGGCGGCTCCGAAGGGCCGGCCTGGCTGCCGGGCGTGCGGCGGGCGGCGATCGAGCGCTTCGCCGCGGTCGGTTTTCCCACGTCCCGGGACGAGGAATGGCGCTTCACGCCGGTCGGACCGATCGCCCAGGCCGAATTCCGCCCGGCCATCCCGGGCACGGTGACGCGCGAGGCCCTCGCGCCGTTCCTCTTCGGGCACGCGGAGTGGCCGCAGCTGGTCTTCGTCAACGGGAAGTACGCACCCGAGCTGTCCGTCGTGCCCGCGTTGCCGCCCGGTGTCAAACTGGGGAACCTGGCAAGCGCGCTCCGGCGCGAAGGAGCGCTGCTGGAGCGTCATCTCACGCGCCATGCAAGACCGGAAACGACCCCCTTCGCAGCCCTCAACACCGCCTTCATGCGAGACGGCGCGCTGGTCCATGTGCCTGCCGGGACGGTGTTGGACGATCCAGTCCATTTGCTGTTCGTGACCAGCCCGGATGCCGGCGGGTCGGTCGCACATCCGCGCAATCTGGTGATCGTGGAGCGGGGCGCCCGGGCGTCGGTCGTGGAGAGCTATGTCACCCTCGCCGAGGGGGCCAGCTACTTCACCAACGCGGTTACTGAAGTCGTGTCAGGAGAGGACGCCTGGACCGAGCACACCCGGATCCAGCGGGAGAGCGAGCGGGCCTACCACATGGGGTTCACCCACGTGGACCAGGCTCGGGGCAGCCACTACCGCTCCTTTACGCTCGCGATGGGCGGGGCCATCGCCCGGCACAACCTCCACGTCCGCCTCAACGCGCCGGGCATCGAGACGCTGATGTACGGGCTCTACCTCGCACGGGGCGAGCAGGTCGTGGACAACCATACGGCCATCTATCACGACCAGCCGAACTGCAACAGCTGGGAGGTCTACAAGGGCGTCCTCTCGGATCGCGCCCGCGCCGTGTTCAACGGCAAGGTGTTCGTCAAGCCCGAGGCGCAGAAGACGGACGCCAAGCAGACGAATCGGAACCTGCTGCTGTCTCCCACGGCCAAGGTCGACACGAAGCCGCAGCTCGAGATCTTCGCTGACGACGTCAAGTGCACCCATGGAGCGACGGTCGGCTTTCTGGACCCGCTGAGCCTCTTCTACCTCAGGAGCCGGGGGATCCCCCCCGAGACTGCTCAGCGAGTCCTGACCTACGCCTTCGCCGCCGAGGTCGTGGACGAGGTCGCCCTCGTGCCGGTACGGGAGGAGCTCACCCGGCTCGTCCTCGCCCGGCTTGGCTATACCGGGTAAGGCGTCCGTGCCCGCGACCGCCGTTGCCGCGACCGGCTCGCCACCCGCGGGTACTCCCCGCTTGGACGTCGCGCGGGTGCGCTCCGAGTTCCCCATCCTGGCCACGCGGGTGCACGGGAGGCCGCTCGTCTACCTCGACAACGCGGCGACTACCCAGAAGCCTCAGGCGGTAATCGAGTCGCTCGACCGGTACTACCGGGCCGAGAACGCGAACATTCATCGGGGCGTCCACTACCTGAGCCAGCTTGCCACCGAGGCCTATGAGGCCGCCCGCGAGAAGGTCGCCCGCTTCCTCAACGCGGCGTCCTCCCGCGAGGTGGTGTTCGTTCGCGGCACAACCGAGGGGATCAACCTTGTCGCGCAGACCTTCGCGCGCTCCGTGGTCCGCCCGGGCGATGAAATCCTGATCACCGGCATGGAGCACCACTCCAACATCGTGCCCTGGCAGCTCCTCGCGGAGCAGACCGGGGCGGTGCTGCGCGTCGCACCGCTCACCGACGCCGGCGAGCTCGATTTCGACGGATTCGAGCGGCTGCTGGGCGAGCGGACCCGGCTGGTGTCGGTGGTGCACCTCTCCAATGCCCTCGGCACCATCAACCCGGTCCGCCGGATTACCGCCGCGGCGCACGCGCGAGGGATCCCGGTGCTGGTGGACGGCGCGCAGTCGGCGCCGCATCTCGGCGTGGACGTGCAGGCGCTCGGTTGCGACTTCTTCGTGTTCTCGGGCCACAAGCTGTTCGGTCCGACCGGCATCGGTGTGCTCTACGGACGGGAGGCCCTGCTTGAGCGGATGCCGCCCTGGCAGGGCGGCGGGGACATGATTTCCTCGGTCAGCTTCGAGCGATCCACCTGGGCGGGGCTCCCGGCCAAGTTCGAGGCGGGCACGCCGCATATCGCCGGGGCGATCGGCCTCGGCACCGCCATCGACTGGCTCTCGGCCATCGGTCTCGACGCCGTCGCGGCGCATGAGGACGAGCTGCTGAGCTACGCTACGGCGGCGGTGGGCCGCATTCCCGGTGTCACCCTGATCGGCACGGCGCGCGAAAAGGCGAGCATCCTCAGCTTCTCGCTCGGAAGCGTTCACGCGCACGACATCGGCCAGGTGCTGGATCTCGAGGGCATCGCCATCCGCGCGGGGCACCATTGTGCCCAGCCGGTCATGCAGCGCTTCGGCGTGGCGGCGACGGCGCGGGCGTCATTCGCCCTTTACAACACGGCGGCCGAGGTGGACGCCCTGGTCGCGGGGCTGGGCACCGTGAGGCGAGTGTTTGCGCAATGACCCAGCTGAGCGCGCTGTATCAGGACGTGATCCTGGAGCACAACCGGGCGCCCCGGAACTTCCGGCGCATGGACGACGCCGACCGTCATGCGGAAGGGCGGAATCCCCTCTGCGGCGACCAGATCACGGTGTGGCTGAAGCTGGACGACGAGGTGATCTCGGACGTGAGCTTCGACGGCTCCGGCTGCGCCATCTCCAAGGCCTCGGCGTCGCTGATGACGGCGGCGGTGAAGGGGAAGACCCGCGCCGAGGTGGAGGCGCTGTTCGAGCGTTTCCGCGAAGTGGTCACCGGTCAGACGGCCGAAGAGGCTCGGGGCGACGGGCTGGGCAAGCTGGTGGTCTTCTCGGGGATCGCGGCGTTTCCAGTGCGGGTCAAGTGCGCAACGCTGTCATGGCACGCGCTCAAGGCGGCCCTGGACAGAGGAGCCGAACAGGTGTCGACGGAATAACCGCGGTGAACGGTAAACAGTGAACGGGCGGCCCGTTCACCGTTCGCCGTTCACTTTCACAGCTAACTGAGATCCAAGGAGTTTCAGCACATGCCCTACGATCCCCGACTCGTCGCTCCCATGCGGGATGAAATGGTGCGGATGGGTGCGAAGGAGTTGAAGACGGCAGCCGAGGTGGACGAAGTCCTCGGTGACCAGAAGGGGACCACGCTGGTCTTCGTCAATTCGGTGTGCGGGTGCGCGGCCGGCAATGCCCGTCCTGCGCTTGCCCAGGCGCTCACCTTCGCGGTTCGTCCGCAGCAAGTCGTGACCGTGTTCGCCGGTCAGGACGTCGATGCCACGGCGCGGGCTCGGCAGTATTTCAGCGATTACCAGCCGAGCTCGCCTTCGATGGCGCTGTTCCGGGATGGAGAGGTCGTCCATTTCATCCATCGGCATCAGATCGAGGGCCAGGCGCCGCAGACGGTGGCCGCGAACCTGACGAGCGCGTTCGAGAAGTTCTGCGGCGCAACGGTGTGACGTGAGCGGACACGTCTTTCATCCCGGGCACGACGCGTTACACGGAATCACGGTGGTGCTCGAGACCACCGGCACGTGCACGTACGTCGGTCGGTTCGACAGCCAGGACGACGCCGGCGTGCACCTGCTCGACGTCGGGGTGCACGATCGAGCGGATCCTGCCGTTTCCAAGGACGACTTCCTCCGACGCACCCTCAAGTTCGGCGTGCGGGTGGATCGCAAGCACCTGATCGTGCCGCCGGGCGACGTCGCGAACGTGGTTCCGTTGAGCGCGATCAACGGCTGAGCATTCCTCACAGGCCGAGGGCATGACGGAGCTCGACGTCGTCGTAATCGGGGGCGGGCATGCGGGCACCGAGGCCTCGGCGCTCGCCGCCCGCGCAGGCGCCCGGACTCTTCTCCTCACGCAGAATCTCGAGACCATCGGTCAGATGTCCTGCAATCCCGCGATCGGCGGGATCGCCAAGGGCACCGTCGTGCGCGAGGTGGATGCACTCGGCGGAGTGATGGGCCGAGCCACGGATCGGGCGCGCATCCAGTTCCGGATGCTCAATCGCTCGAAGGGGCCGGCCGTCTGGTCGCCGCGGGCGCAATGCGACCGAGGACTTTACCGCCGTGCGGTTCGATCGCTGCTCGAGCGACAGCCGGGCCTCAGGTTCGCCCAGGGGACGGTCGCCGAGTTCCTGGTGGAGGGCGGACGGGTCTCCGGGGTCGGGACGACCGACGGTCGCCGGTACCGGGCGGGCGCGGTCGTGCTGACGGCGGGAACGTTCCTCCGGGGGCAGATTCATCTTGGGCTGGCGACGGGAGTCCCGGCCGGCCGCGCGGGTGACCCACCCTCGGTAGAAGCATCTCAAGCGCTTGTCAATCTTGGACTTACTGTATCACGCTTTAAGACAGGCACTCCGCCAAGGATCGACGGGCGCACCGCCGCCCTCGCCGGACTCGATCGCCAGGACGGAGACGCTGCGCCGTACTGGTTTTCCTGGTTCGAACGGCCAGAGCATCCCGCCCAGCTTCCGTGCTACCTCACTTGGACGGGCCGGCGGCTGCGCGATCTTGTCGCTCGGCACCTGAAGGAGTCCGCGCTCTACGGCGGCGCGATCAGTGGCCGCGGACCGCGATACTGTCCGTCGATCGAGGACAAAATCGTGAAGTTTCCGAACGCCGAGCGGCACCAGATCTTCCTAGAGCCCGAGGGTCTCGATACCAGGGAAATGTACGTCAACGGGCTTTCGACTTCGCTGCCCAGCGGGTTGCAGCTGGAGATGTTGAGAACCGTCAACGGGCTGGAGCGGGTCGAGATGACTCGGCCCGGGTATGCCATCGAGTACGACTACCTGCCGCCTACGCAACTGCGCCCGACGCTCGAGCTGAAGGAGGTGCCGGGGTTGTTTCTGGCTGGGCAGGTGAACGGCACGACGGGGTACGAGGAAGCCGCTGGTCAGGGAGCGGTAGCCGGGCTCAACGCCGCCGCATATGCGCTCGGCCGGGAGCCGATCGTCCTCCGACGGAACGAGGCTTTCATCGGCATTCTGGTCGATGACCTGGTGACGCGCGGTGTGGACGAGCCGTACCGGCTTTTCACGTCCCGGGCCGAGTATCGCTTGCTGCTGAGGCAGGACAACGCGTTGCGGCGGTTGCTGCCGCTGGCCGAGAGACTCGGATTGTTGAAGGACGAGGAGCGTCGGGCGGCGAACGAGCGGCTGGAGGCGGAGGACCGTGTGGTCAGGCTGGCGGAGACGACGTCGATCCGCCCGGCCGAGGGGAATCCGCTGCTCGAGCGGACCAGTGAACCCATCTCCAACGCCGAACGAATCGCCGGCCTGGTGAAGCGGCCCGGGGTCTCTCTCGCCCCGCTTCTGCGGGCGGCAGGCGTACCCGACGTGAGCGATGAGGTGTGTCAGTCGCCCGAGGTGGAGCTCAAGTACACCGGGTACCTCGCCCGGGAGCGTGAGGCAGCGTTGCGTTTGGCGGAGCTCGACGACTTCGCCTTGCCCACTGCCTTGGCGTACCGGGAGCTCGGCACGATCTCGTACGAGGCGAGGGAGAAGCTGGCGGCCACCCGTCCCGCGACGATCGGCCAGGCGGGCAGGATTCCGGGAGTCTCGCCTAGCGACCTTCAGAATCTGGTGGCGGCGGTGCTCAGACTGCGCCGACAGCTCAGTGTTTCACGTGAAACAGTGGGCTAGCCCCTCGTCTCTCCCGCAGCCCTGAGGCCCGCGTCCAAGACGGCCGCTCCATCCGAGCGCGGCGTGCCACCTCCTATCTTCACGGCATCCTGCCCCCCACTCGAAGTCCGACCCCTACGTTGGGTGTTTCGCGTGAAACGTGGTACGAATCATTGCCTATCCGTGTGTCGTTCCTATATTTCCTAGTCGGTCGCAGCCAGCGCTACCGGATCCACGGCCCTGTAAAGTTTGATGTTCAAGCTAAGTAATTGTCATATAATCATTTAGAATAACAGATGGCCAGGATAATCTCGATCGCGAACCAGAAGGGCGGCGTCGGCAAAACCACGACGGCCGTCAACCTCGCCGCATCGCTCGCGATCGCGGAGCGGAAGACCCTGCTCGTGGACGCCGACCCCCAGGGCAACGCCACGAGCGGCGTCGGCATTCTCAAGGCGGCCGTCAGGTTCTCTCTCTACGACGCCATGGTCGACGGCCGACGGGTAACCGACGCCGTTCTGCATCACGACGCGCTCCCGCACCTCGACGTGCTGCCGGCCACGCAGGACCTCGTCGGCGCCGAGCTCGAGCTGGTAAACCGCGAGGGGCGCGAGCGCGCCCTGCGCGCGGCGCTCGAGCCGATCGAGGGCTCGTACGACGTCGTGATCATCGACTGCCCGCCGTCGCTCGGCCTCATCACGCTCAACGTGCTCACCGCGTCCCACGGCGTCCTCATTCCGATTCAGTGCGAGTACTACGCCCTCGAGGGCATTTCTCAGCTTCTGAATACCGTCCGGCTCGTCCAGCAAAATTTCAATCCTCCGCTCGCGATCGACGGCGTGCTGCTCACGATGTACGACTCGCGGCTCAATCTCTGTCGCCAGGTCGCGGAGGACGCGAAGGAATACTTCGGTGCGAAGGTGTTCCGCACGCCGGTCCCAAGGAACGTTCGCCTCGCCGAGGCGCCCAGCTTTGGCAAGCCGATCCTCCTGTACGACGTGCAGTCGGTCGGAGCGAAGAGCTACCTCGCGGTCGCGCAGGAGCTGCTCCACCGGCTCGAGAGCCCGCCGGTGGCCGAGCCGGCGCCGCCAGTCCCCGAGGTGATCCGATGACGGAAACGAAGCGGCTGGGACGGGGTCTCGAGGCGTTGCTGGGCCCCATCACCCGACAGCAGGCGGAGGCCAGCGGTTCGCTCCGCGAACTCGCGGTGACCGCGGTGCAGCCGAATCCTTTTCAGCCGCGCACGCACTTGGACGAGGGAGCGCTCGCGGACCTGACGGCCTCCATCGAGGCTTCGGGCCTTCTCCAGCCGGTGGTCGTGCGCCCGGGCCCGACAAGCGGCGTGTACGAGTTGATCGCCGGCGAGCGCCGGTGGCGGGCAGTGCAGCGCCTCGGCTGGGCCACGGTGCCGGCCGTCGTGAAGGAGGTCGACGACCAGACACTGCTGACGCTCGCGCTGGTCGAGAATCTGCAGCGGGCCGACCTCTCCCCGATCGACGAGGCCCAGGGCTATCGCCGCCTGATGGACGAGTTCTCCCTTTCCCAGGTGGATGTTGCTCGCGCGGTCGGACGCAACCGGGCGACCGTGGCCAATCTGATGCGGCTGCTCAAACTGCCCGAGGAGGTCCAGGCGCTGGTGCACGAGGGCAAGCTCTCCGAAGGGCACGCGCGGGCGCTCCTCATGCTGGAACAGCAGGATGCAGTGCTCAGGGTGGCCAAGCGCGCGGTCGCGGACGGGTGGTCGGTCCGCGAGGTGGAATCGCGGGTGCGGGGCGAGGGCCGTGGACGGCGGCGCGAGGCACGGCCACTCACGCCCGAAGGCCGGCGGGTGGAGGAGGCGCTCCGCCGCCGCCTCGGGACCGATGTCCGCATCCAGGCCGGGCGGCGGGGCCGGGGCGTCCTCGCGATCAACTACTACTGCAATGACGACCTCGCCCGTCTGCTGGAACTGATACTGGGCGAGCCTTTCGCGGGATGAGCCCGGGGGCGCGAGCCTACACAATCATGGTGCAGCGGGACGGCGTGCTCGAGTCGCGCACGTTCCGCGTCCCGGTTGTCGTGGCCCGGGCCATCGCTGTGGCTGCGGGCGTCGCCGGGCTGCTGCTGCTGGTGGCGCTGGGTTTCTACCTCCCTCTCGCCCGGGCGGCCGCCCGGGTGCCCGGGCTCCAGCGCGACGTCGCCCGGCTCCAGGCCGAAAACGCGAAAATCGGCACGCTCAGTGCGGCGGTGGACAGCTTGGAGCAGCGGTACGCGCAGGTACGGAAGATGATCGGCGCGGACATCGTGCCGGATCCGCTTCGGCACGCCTCTACGCTCCCGGTGGCGCCGGCCATCCGCGCCTATCCCCGGTCCGCCACACCCAGATTCGCCGTCGCCGGGGGTCCGCCTCAGTACTGGCCACTCGACGAGACCGGCTTTCTCACCCGCGGGCAGGTCGGGGACAGTGCCCGGGACGAGGCCCACCCGGGCATCGACATCGCCGTGCCTACGGGCAGCGTGGTGCGGGCCGCCGGCAGCGGGACCGTTGCCCAGACCGGCCAGGATCCCGAGTACGGCTGGTTCGTGCTGCTGCAGCACGCGGACGGATACCAGACGATGTACGGCCACCTCTCGCGCCGGCTGGTCGCGCAGGGCGATTCCGTCGCCGCCGGTAAGGTCATCGGTCTGAGCGGGAGCACCGGCCGGTCGACGGCACCCCACCTCCACTTCGAAATCCGCCGGCAGGGGATCTCGCTCGATCCCCTGGCCATGGTCAAGGAGGGCAGACAATGAGCCTGTTCGCCAGTCCTGCCAAAGACGAGCACGGCAACGAGCTTCGCCGCCGGCGCACCGACCAGATGCCTTTTTCGATCGTGGCGAAGGACATGACGATCGTGGGGAATCTCGAGACCGAGGGCGTGGTTCGGATCGAGGGCCGGGTGAAGGGGACGGTGCGAGCCGGGGCGCAGGTGCTGATCGGGCAGGGCGCCCAGCTCGAAGGCGACCTCCACACCAAGGAGGCCGTCGTGGGGGGCGACGTGATCGGCTCCATTCACGCGACCGAGCGGGTCGAGCTCCAGCCGACCGCCTCGGTGACCGGCAACATCACGACCCCGCGGATCGCGGTTCTGGAGGGGGGCAAGGTGAGCGGGGAGGTCCGGATTGAGGATCAACCAGATGGTATCGGTGGCCAGAACGGCTGAGCATCCTGCTGTCGCAATCCATTGATCAGAAATAGCTTGCATTGATCTTGTCACGTTACTGCGCCGTTGCTGTCGCCATCACGGTGGCCGCATGCGGGCCTCCGGTGGCGATGCGCGGGGGCATGCGCGTGGGCCTCATCACGCCCGGCTCCATCGCCGACGCCGCCTGGAACTCGGGCGCGTATCGCGGACTGCTCGAGATCCGCGACTCGCTCAAGTTGCAGGTGTCCCAAGTGGAGTCGCGGACCCCCGCGGAGCAGGAGGAAGCGCTGCGGACCTACGCGGCGCAGGGGTACGATCTCGTCTTCGCGCACGGGTTCGAGTTCCAGGGCGCCGCCGAGAGAGTGTCGCGACAGTATCCGAAGACTGTCATCATTGTGACGTCAGGCGAGCGTGCGGTCGCCAACGTGGCGCCGCTCATCTTCCGCCTCCAGGAAGCCAGCTATCTCTGCGGGATGGTGGCCGGCGGGATGACCAAATCGAACGTGATCGGCTTTGTGGGCGGGATCGAGCTGCCACCCATCAAGGCCGCCTACGATGGATGGGTCCGCGGCGCCCGATCGCTGAACCCCAGGGTGGACGCCCGCCAGATCTACCTCAACAGCTTCGACGACGCGGCGGCCGGGCGGGAGGCGACGCTGGCCCTCATCCGGGTCGGGGCCGACATGTTCCATCACAACGCCGACGCTGCCGCGCTGGGTCTCTTCCGGGCGGTGAAGGAGACGCCGGGCGTGTACGCCTTCGGCGCCAACTCCGACCAGACCGAGCTCGCGCCCGACCGAGTCCTCGGCTCCGCCATCATCGACCTGCCGCGAGCATTCCTGCTGGTCGCGCGCGAGGTGCGGGACGGCAAGTTCCGGCCCCGGGTGGAGTCGTTCGGGCTCAAGAGCGGTGTCGTCCGGTACGAGCCCAACCCCGGACTCGCGGAACTCGTCCCGGCGGCGCTGGCGGCCCGGGTGCGAGCGGCGGCGGATTCGATCGCGGCGGGCACGCTCCTGCCCGTCCCCGCCCCGGCCGGCGCTTCACCCGATTCAAGCCAAGCGCGCTCCAGCGGGACGGGGGTGACCTTCCCGTGACCGACGCCGCACTTGCAGACCTGGCGGCGTACCTCGACGCGTTCCTCCGCGTGGCGGAGGTGCCGGACGAGCCGAATGCGGTGAACGGGCTTCAGGTCGAGAACCGGGGTCGAGTCGCCCGCGTGGTCGCGGCGGTCGATGCGTCCCTCGAGGCGATCGAGGGGCTGAGCAGCGGCGAGGGCGGGCCACCTCTCCTTCTCGTCCATCACGGCCTGTTCTGGGATGGGAATCAGCCGCTGACTGGCCGGCGGTTTCGGCGGGTGAAGGCGCTGCTCGATCGGGACGCGGCGCTGTATTCGGCCCACATCGCGCTGGACGTCCATCCCGAGGTCGGCAACAACGTTGAGCTGGCCCGCCGGATCGGTCTTCCGGTCGAGGGCTGGTTCGGCAATTACCGCGGCGTGCCGATCGGAGTTCACGGCTCGGCCCCCGCAGCGCTGGCCCAGCGCGACCGGCTGGTCGCCGCGCTCGACGCGGATCTGGGCACGTCCGCGCGGCTGATCCCGGGTGGGCCCGAGCGGGTCCGTCGAATCGGGATCGTGACCGGCGGTGCGGGCTCGATGATCGCCGCGGCCCGGGACGCGGGGCTCGACACGTTCATCACCGGCGAGGGCGCTCACCACACCTACTTCGACGCGGTGGAGTGGGGCGTGAACGTGATCTACGCCGGGCACTACGCGACCGAGCAGGTCGGGGTGCAGGCGCTGGCTCGCCGGCTTGGCGCCGAGTTCGGCCTACCCTGGGAGTTTCACCGACACCCGACCGGCTTGTGACGACGCCGGCCCTCGAGCTCCGTGGGATCACGAAGCGGTTCGGCCCCGTGCAGGCGCTGCGCGGGGCCGATTTCATGCTGGCCCCGGGGGAGGTCCACGCCCTTCTGGGGGAGAACGGGGCGGGAAAGTCCACGCTGATGCACGTAGTGTACGGGCTGGTTCGTCCCGATTCCGGCACGATCGTGGTGCGCGGCGTCACGGTCGCTCCCCGCAGCCCCCGGGATGCGCGCCGTCTGGGCATAGGGATGGTGCACCAGCATTTCACCGCGATACCGGCGCTCACGGTGGCGGAGAATATCGCCCTGACCGCGGGGTGGCCGCTCCGCCCGGCGCCGCTCCGCGCCCGCGTGCTCGCCCTGATGGAGCGTGTCGGCCTTCCGCTCGAGCCTTCCGCCCTGGCCGGCGGGCTCACCGTCGCCGCCCGGCAACGGCTCGAGATTCTGAAGGCCCTGGCAGCAGACGCCACGATCCTCCTCCTCGACGAGCCGACGGCCGTCCTCGCCCCGCCGGATGCGGCCGAGCTGCTTCGCGTCGTGCGGGACTTCGCGGCCGGCGGCGGCTCGGTGGTGCTGATCACCCACAAGCTGGACGAGGCCTTGCGCGCCGCCGACCGGGTGACGGCCCTGCGCGCCGGACGGGTCACGCTGTCCGGGCCGGCGTCGGCTCAGACGCCGCAGTCGCTCGCGGAGGCGATGATCGGCTCCGCCGCGCCCGCACCGCCCAGCCGCCGTCGTGCGGTCGCCGAGCGCGCCCCGCTCGTGCGCTGCGAGATGCTCGACCTCTCGCGCGAGGACGGGCGGGGGCTCGCGCTCCGGGGCGTTTCGCTCACGATCGCGGCGGGCGAGGTGCTGGGTATCGCCGCGGTCGAGGGCAGCGGGCAGCGCGAGCTGCTCCGCGCGATCGCGGGGCTGGTGCGGCCGCTGCGGGGCCGGCTCGACGTGACGGGCCCGGTCGCGTTCGTGCCGGAGGACCGGACCACGGAAGGTCTGATCGGCGAGCTGGCGCTCACGGACAACGTCGTGCTGGGACTCGGACGGGCGGCGGCGTGGGTACGCGGCCCCCGCCTCGACTGGGGCGCCGCGCGGGATCGCACCGCGGCGCTCATCCATCATTTCGGAATCCGTGCTCCCGGGCCGGACGTGCCCGCCGCCGCGTTGAGCGGCGGGAACCAGCAGAAGCTGGTGATCGCCCGGGCGCTGGAGCTCCTGCCGCGCGTGATCGTGGCGGAGAACCCCACGCGCGGCCTCGACGTCCACGCCGCCAACGACGTCTGGCAGCGACTCGGCGCGGCGGCCGACGACGGAGCCGCGGTCGTGATCCACTCCAGCGATCTGGATGAGGTGCTGGAGCGCGCCGACCGGACGGTCGTCGTCGCCAAAGGCATGGTGACGGTCGCGCCGGCCGGCGCGGGCAGGTCGGAGATCGGGGCAATGATGCTCGGCACCGGCCCCGGGGGCGGGGGCGCCGCATGAAGAGCTCCGGGGTGATCGCCGGCGTCGCCCCACTCGCGGTCGGTCTCGGCGTGCTCGCGGCCGGGCTCTGGCTGGCCGGGTATGACGCCACGAGCGCTCTCGCGGCCCTTTGGCGCGGGGCGTTCGGCTCGTGGTACGCCTTCACGTCCGCCACGCTGGTCCGCGCCGTCCCGCTCATCATCATCGGTCTCGGCATCGCCGTCGCGTTCCGGGCCAACGCGCTCAACATCGGGGCGGAAGGGCAGTTCTATGCGGGCGCGATGGCGGCAACCTGGGCGGGTCTTCATCTGGCCGGCATCGCACCAGTCATTGCCATTCCCACCGTCTGGCTGGCGGCCGCGACGGCAGGCGCGCTCTGGGTGCTGCTGCCGGCGTGGCTGCGTCTCCGATTCGGCGTGCTGGAGGTCATCAGCACCCTCCTGCTCAACTTCGTGGCCGAGTCGCTGGTGAGCTGGATGGTGCAGGGACCGCTCCAGGAGGCGAAGCGGATCTATCCCCAGAGCGATCCGATCGCCGAGGCGGCCCGGCTCCCTTTGCTCCCGGGGACCCGACTTCACCTCGGCGCTCTCGTCGGCCTCGTGCTCGCCGGGGTCGTCTGGTACGTGTTCCGGCGAACGGTGTGGGGCTTCGAGCTGCTGGCGACGGGCACCGGACCCCGTGCCGCCCGGGTCAGCGGCCGGATCGACGTGGGGCGGGTGACGGCGTTGGCGCTGCTCTGGTCGGGCGCGATCGCGGGACTGGCCGGCGGGGTCGAGGTGGGCGGCGTGTCCTACGCGCTGTTCCAGAACCTGTCGCCTGGGTACGGCTTCACCGGCATCGCGGTTGCGCTGCTCGCCCGTCTCCGGCCTTTGGCCATCGTCGCGACGGGTATGCTCTTCGGCGCGCTCGAGGCCGGGGCCGGGGCCATGCAGCGGGACGCGGGCATCCCTGCGGTCGCCGTCTACGTCGTCGAGGGCGTGATCATCCTCGTTGTGCTACTCGCCGACGCAATGGCCCGGCGCGCCCGCACGACTATGGTGTTGCCCGACGCGGAGGCGGAGCCGGCGTGACCCCGGTCGCCGAAGCCGCCGCGCTGGTCGGATTTCTCGCCGCGTCGGTCCGGGTGGCGACGCCGCTGCTCCTGGCCGCGATCGGCGAGACGGTCACGGAACGGGCGGGCGTGATCAACCTCGGGCTGGAAGGTGCGATGCTGGCCGGCGCGCTCGGATCGGCGCTGGGCGCGCGGGGGGGGCCGTGGGCGGGCGTCGCGGCCGGCGTGGTGGCGGGCGCGCTGGTGGCGGCGGTCTTCGCGGCGTGGGTGGTCGGGGCGCGGGTGAACCAGATCATCGCCGGCACCGCCGTCACTCTTGCGTGCGTGGGGCTCACGGGCACGATCTACCGCCAGGCGTACGGCGCCGGTGGGGCCGGGCTCTCGCTGCCGACGCTGGGTCCGCTGGCGGTACCGGGGTTGAGCCGCATCCCGATTATCGGGCCGGCGCTCTTCGCGCAGCCAGCTCTTACGTACATTGCGCTGGCGCTGGTGCCGGTCGTGTGGTGGGTGCTCTACCGCACGCGGGTGGGGCTGGCGCTCCGCGCGACCGGTGAAGCGAGCGACCTCGCCCGTGCTGCCGGAGTGCCGGTGCGCGCGTTGCGGTTCTGGGCTACTGTGTTCGGCGGCGCGCTCGCGGGGATCGGCGGCGCGAGCCTCGTGCTCGCCCAGGTCGGCACCTTCGCGGAGAAGATGACTGCGGGGCGGGGCTACGTGGCGATCGCGATCGTGGTGCTGGGGCGCTGGCATCCGGTGGGCGTGGCGCTGGCCGCCCTGCTCTTCGGGGCGGCCACCGCGCTCCAGTTTCTCTTCCAGGCGCTCGGGCTCGCGGTGCCGTATCAGTTCTTTCTGATGCTGCCTTACGGGCTCACGCTGCTCGCGCTGGCGGGTGCCGTCGGACGCGCGGAGGCGCCGGCGGGACTGGCGAAGGACGAGTGACCTGCGTCAGGCGTGCTCCCGGCGGAGCGCGTCGCGGGCGGCCAGGATCCGCGCGCGAACGCGCTCGCGCAGGGCGGGGACGTCCTTCACGGTGAGCCCGGTCGTCTCGACCGGCTCGAGCACCCGCACCTCGGCGACCGAGCGGCCGAAGCGCCAGTCGCGCTTGGGAAGGGCCGTCGCGGTTCCGCTCACCGCCAGGGGCAGGATGGGCACGCCGGACTGAATCGCCAGGCGGAAGGCGCCGTCCTTGAAGGGAAGCATGTCGTCGGTCATCGAGCGGGTGCCTTCGGGAAAAATCATCACCGATACCCGGTTCTCGAGGACCTTGCGGCACCGCTGGAGCGCTTCAACCGCGCTCCGCCCCTGGCCGCGGCGGACGGGGATGTCACCCGCGAGGTGCATCAGCCAGCCCAGGACCGGCACGCGGAACAGCTCCGCCTTGGACAGCCACTTCATCTCCCAGGGCAGATGGCTGATGAGAAGAATGTCGGCGAAGGACTCGTGATTGGAGACGACGACGTAGGGACGACGCGGATTGGCGGGCGGAGTGCCCGAAGTGCGGAACCGCCAGAGGGGGTTGAGCGTGGCCATCACCGGCCCGATCCGGCGGAACACGTAGCCGACGGCGTAGCGGCCGGGGTCGGAGAGAGTGGCCAGGCGGATCAGCGCCATGGCGGGCAGCCAAAGCACGAGGGCGGAGGCCAGGACGAACCACGCCCAGATGGACATGAGGGTTTGCCAGAGCCGCGCCATGCCGCCGGATTCCGAAGGGATCGACAGGGCCGTAACCTTAGCGGGGCCGCCGAGACTTAGACAAGGGCCGAACGTGAACACGCCACCTCCTGCTTTGCCGGGCAGCCGGCTTCTCCGACCGTCGGTCGCGGTCACCGGCCTCTTCGTGCTGGCGCTCTTCTTCGCGCTGCACGAGGGGCGGGCCTTCTTCCTCCCGGTTGTCGTGGCCCTGCTGCTGCATTTCCTGCTGAGCCCGGTCGTCCGCATGCTCTCGCGGGCACGGATCCCGCCGCCGCTGGGTGCGGCGATCGTCCTGGGCGGACTACTGGTGGCCGCGAGCGTCGCGGGCTACTACTTGGCGGGGCCGACCCGGGAATGGCTGGCCCAGGCTCCGGCGAGTGTGAGCCAGACGCAGGCGCGCATCCGTCGGCTGCTCAAGCCGGTAGCGCAGGTGACGCGGACCGCGGAGCAGGTGGCGCAGGCTACCGACGTCAACGAGGGCCGCACTCCCCAGGTCGTCGTCAAAGGGCCGAGCCTGGTCGAGCGGCTGTTCGGCACGACCGAGAGCCTTGTGGCCGGTATCGTCATGGTGACCGTGCTGCTCTACTTCCTGCTCGCGTCGGGCGATCTCTTTCTGCAGAAGGTCCTCCGGGGCCTGCCGCAGCTGGAGGACAAACGGAGCATCGGCGCGATCGCGCGAGAGGCCGAGGCCTCGGTGTCCCACTATCTGATCGCGATGGCCATGATCAACGTCGGCCAGGGCCTGCTGCTCGCCGGGGCGATGGCGCTGCTCGACGTGCCGAACCCGCTGCTGTGGGGGACGCTGGCGGCAGTGCTCGCGTGGATTCCCTACCTCGGGGCTCTCACCATGCTGGTGGTGCTCGCCCTGCTGGGCTTCCGGACGTTCGACCCCCTCGGGCAGGCGCTGCTGGTGCCGGGCGCGTTCCTCGCCATCAACCTGGTCGTCTCCAACCTCGTCACGCCGAACGTGCTGGGGCGACGGCTCAAGCTGAACCGGGTGGCGATCCTGCTCGGTCTCTTCTTCTGGTCCTGGATCTGGGGCGTGCCGGGCGCGTTCGTCGCGGTGCCGCTGCTCGCGACCTTCAAGATTCTCTGCGACCACGTGGATGCCCTGCGGCCCGTCGGCGAGTTCCTGGGCGAGTGAGATGACATGACGCGGGTCGCCGACGCGGGGGAGAGCGAGAGTCGTCTCACGAGGGAGGAGACGGCGGCCCTCGCGGAGTTGCCGCTGCCCGTGAACTTCGCGCGGGTACGGCTCCATCGCGGCGGCGGCGGCCGGATCGTACGTGCGCTCCGCGGCTTCGTGCTCCGGCTGACCGGCGGCCGCGCGATCGCGTTGGGCAACGACGTGTTTCTTCCGGATGACTGCGGCCGCTCGGTGCCGGTGCTGGCACACGAACTGACCCACTGCGCGCAGTACCAAGCCTGGGGCCCGCTGCGCTACTACGCGAGAGGCGCCGCCGATCGCTTCCGGGAGCTCCGTCACCGTCGCGGGCGCGGGCCGAGCCCGTACGACTACACCGGCGGCGCACTCCGGCCGTTCGCGGCCTACGGCATGGAGCAGCAGGGCCAGATCGTGGAGGACTGGATCCGCGGCTCTCCCCGGGCCGCCGCAGTGGTCACTGCTCCCGCAGGCGATCCTCCCACAGAGCAAACACGTTCCCGTCGGGATCCGCGATCATCGCCATGATGCCCCAGGCGTGCTGAGTAGGCTCCGCGAGCACCCGGACTCCCCGCTCGTGCAGCCGGGCGCAGAAATCGAGCAGGTCGGGCACATGGAACGTGACCCCGGTGTGGCGGCCCACCATCGTCTTGGCGTCCGGGTGGACCGCCGGGTGCACGCCCAGATGGGGCTCCTGCTCCAGAAATTCGGCACCGAACGATCCCCGCTTCGTGAGCGGCAGCTCGAGGTCATCCCGGTAGAAGGCGACCGCGCGGTCGATGTCGCTCACGAAAACCGCCACGCTGTACATCGCGCGGATCACGCAGCCTCCAGCGCCTGAGCCAGGTCGGCGATCAGATCGTCAGGGTGCTCCAGCCCGACCGACATGCGCAGCAGACTCTCGGGGGCGCGGGTGTGCACACCCTCCACCGACGCGCGGTGCTCGATGAGCGTCTCCGGGCCGCCCAGACTGGTGGCCCGGGTGATGAGCTTGAGCCGCCCGGCCATGCCCATAGCCCCAGCGCGCCCGCCACGCACCTCGAGCGACAGCATGCCGCCGAAGCCGGACATCTGGCGCGCGGCCACGGCGTGCGCCGGATGCGAGGTGAGACCCGGGTAATGGACCCGGGCCACAGCCGGGTGCGCCTCCAGGAAGCGGGCTACGGCCAGGGCGTGCTCCGAGTGCCCCCGCATTCGGTACGGCAGCGATCGGATCCCCCGAAGCAGGAGCCAGCAGTCGAACGGCGACGCCACCGCTCCGCCGGCGATCTGCACCATGCGGATCCGCTGGAACTGCTCGTCGTCGACCCGGGCGACGACTGCGCCGCTCAGGACGTCGCTGTGACCGCCCAGGTACTTGGTGGTGGAGTGCATGACGAGATCGGCCCCGAGCTCGAGCGGGCGGGTGAGCATGGGCGATGCCCAGGTGTTGTCGCAGGCGACGCGGACCCCAGCCTTCCGCGCGAGGGCGACGATCGCCGCGATGTCGGTCACCCGCATCAGCGGGTTCGATGGCGTCTCCACCCACACGAGGCGGGTCGCCGGCCGGAGCGCCGCGGCGACCGCGGCGGGATCGGTCATGTCCACGGCGGTGTGCTCGAGACCCCACCGGGCGTACACCTCGCCCAGCAGCTTGCGCGTGATGTAATAGGAATCGTCGGGGACGAGCACGTGATCGCCGGGAGCGAGCGACTGGAAGATCGCGGAGGTCGCGGCCATCCCGGAGGAGAACGCGGCCGCCGCGGCACCCGTTTCGAGCTGCGCGAGACAGGATTCGAGCGCCCGGCGGTTGGGGTTCGCATCGCGGGCGTAGATGTAACCACCGGGGAAGGTGCCGTCCGGCGCGCGCTCGAAGGTCGTGGAAAGATGGATGGGCGGAGTGACCGCGCCGGTGGCCGGGTCGGGCTGGTGGCCGGCGTGCACGGCGAGCGTCTCGAATCGCATCGGGGGACTCAGGGGTGGAATGACAAGGTCAGCAGGTACCTGACCAGCAAAATCGCCCCGACGACGGAGCCGAGGGCGATGGCGACCAGCAGGAGAAGGACGGTGATGAGCAACCGGCGGCTCGCCCGGTGCGCGGCGTCCGGCCGCTCGAGGTGGCGCCGGAGGAGTGCCACGTTCTTGGCGTCCGACTTCCAGACGAAGTCGAACAGATCGCCGGCGGCGGGAATGGCGCCTATCAGGGTGTCGATCGCGATGTTGTAGACCATCCGGAGAAGGACCGCGCGCGAGGCTCCGAAGCGCGCGGCCTCAATCACGATCCAGGCCGACGCCAGCGCACCGAGCGCGTCGCCCAGGCCCGGGACGAGTCCCAGGATCGGGTCGAGACCGAAGCGAAAGCTCGTTCCGGGAATGCGGATCGCGTTGTCGAGCAGGTAGGCCAGCCGCTCGGCCCGCGCGAGCCGCCGGCGCTCGGGCTCGGTCAGTCGGACGGGCAGCGAGTCGACCGGTGGTGCGGGGCTCACGCGGCCGGACCGGCTCCGTCGAGCGGCAGCAGCATGACGTGATCGGCCTGCACTTGGGAGCCCAACCGGAACGACGTCGTCCCGACCACCCGGAACCCGGCCTTGCGATAGAAGGCGATCGCTCGCGGGTTCTCCTGCCAGACGCCGAGCCAGAGCGTCCGGCCGCCGCGGCAGCGTGCATCGGCGACGCACGCCGTCATCAGCACCTGCGCCACCCCACGGCCATGCCAGTCGCTCGCCACGTAAAACCGCACCAGCTCCGCGGGACCGTCGAGCGGGATGCCCGGCGGGCCATGGCCCAGCACGACGTAGCCGTACCCGATCAGCCGGCCCGCCTCCTCGGCCAGCAGGTACGCCGCCGCCGGGTCAGCAAGCTCGTTCTTCTGCTTGGTCGCACTGTAGGATGCCGAGAGGTGAGCCGCCATGTCCTCGGGTGAATTGAAGGCGGCGTAAGTGTCGGAGAACGTGCGGGCGGCAAACTGGGCAACACGGGCCGCGTCGGCCGCAGTGGCGGGGCGAATCGAGAGCGTCATTCACCACAGTTCCGCGAGGCGAACGCCGCTTTGAGGTTGCGCCGCATGCCGCCGATTCCCGGACGCGCGAACGGGGTGTCACCGAATCGCTCCGCGAACTCGGCCTCGCCCATTTCGTCGAAGAAATCGGCGCCCGCTCCCCGGAGCCGCTCGCGCGGCCGGTACTCGGCCGTCGTGGTCGCCTCGGCGAACCGGATATTCCAGGGGCAGACGTCCTGGCAGACATCGCACCCGAAGGCCCAACCATCCAGCTTCGGAACAAGGGCGTCCGGGATGGGCGCGCGGTGCTCGATCGTGAGATACGCGATACATCGAGTGGCGTCGAGCACCCGGGGCGCGGCGAACGCGTCCGTCGGACAGGCGTCCAGGCATCGGGTGCAGGTGCCGCAGCGATCCACCTCGAAGGGCAGATCGATCGGGAGGGCGAGGTCGGTGAAGACGGTCCCGATGAAGCAGAATGAGCCGCTCTCCGGCCGGATCAGCAGCGAGTTCTTGCCGATCCAGCCGAGGCCCGCGCGCTGCGCCAGCTCGCGTTCGGGAACCGGACCGGTGTCGCTATAGGTCCGGGCCACCCTCGCGCCATTCCGGCGGAGAAATGCTGCCAATCGGTCGAGGCGGGCGAGCAGCACGCTGTGGTAGTCGTCGCCGCGGGCGTACTTCGCCACTCGGGGAGGTCCGAGATCGGCCGGCGTGTCGGCCGAGAAATAGTTGTCGAGGACGACTACTACCCTCATCGCCTCGCGGTCTATTCGGGCCGGGTCCTTCCGCTTCTTGGCCTGTCGATGGATGTACCGCATCGTCCCGGCGTAGCCGCGCGCCAGCCAGTCGTCGAGCTCCGCGGCGTGAGCCGTCGGCTTGAGATCGGTAATCCCGGCGGCCAGGAAGCCGAGCCGCCCGGCCTCGGCTTTCACGGCGTGAGGGGAGAGCGGCATGGTGTGCTAAGAGCGAAGCGCGGCGTCGGGCTCGCACGCCAGCTCGGTTTTCCGCGTTGCCAGCGGGTGCCATGGGTCGGTGATCAGGCGGGCGCCGCGCTGGTAGGTCAGGTAGGCCCAGGCCCACTCGATGAGCACGATGACGCGGTTTCGAAACCCGATCAGAAAAAAGATATGGATGAAAATCCAGAGGAACCATGCGACGAAGCCGCCGAAATGCAGACGACCGATGTCCGCGACCGCCTGTCCCCGCCCGATGACGGCCAGTTGCCCCTTGTCCCAATAGCTGAACGGCTCTCGGGGTTGGCCCGCCAGATCGCGGCGAATCGCGCGGGCGGCGTACTGGCCCATCTGGATCGCCACCGGGCAGATGCCGGGCAGCGTCGTCCCGTCCGCCTCGAAGGCGGCGGCGTCGCCCAGGACAAACACCTCGGCGTGTCCGGGGATGGTACAATCGGGGCCCACTATCGCTCGGCCCTGTCGGTCGAGGGGCGCACCGAGCGTCTTGAGCAGCGGGCTGGCCACGTTGCCGGCGGCCCAGATGACCGTGTTGCTCGGAATCGTCCAGCCGGCCGCGTGAACGGCGCCGGGCTGGATGTCAGTGACGAAGGTCTCGGTCCGCACGTCCACGCCCCGCGCCCGCAGCTCCCGCTTCCCCTCGGCGCTGAGCGACTCGGGATAGCTCGGGAGGACGCGCGGCCCGCCCTCGAGGAGCAACACCGTGGCGTCGCGCGGATCGATATGCCGGAAGTCGCGCCGCAGAGCATAACTCCGGATCTCGGCCACGGCGCCGGCCATCTCGACACCCGTGGGTCCGCCGCCCACGACGACGAACGTGAGATCGGCGTGCCGCTTCACCGGGTCGGTCTCGCGCTCGGCGCGCTCGAACGCTGTCAGCACCCGGCGGCGGATCTCAAGCGCATCCTCGAGGCTCTTGAGCCCGGGCGCCAGAGCCTCCCAGTCCTCGTGTCCGAAGTAGCTGTGCCGGGCGCCGGTGCAGACCAGCAGGTAGTCGTAGGGCAGGCGAGTGCAGTCGTCCAGCTCGATCGACATGGTCGCCGCGTCGATCGTCGTCACCTCCGCGAGGATGACCTCCACATGCTTCTGCCGGCGCACGATCGAGCGGATCGGCGCGGTGATGTCCGCCGGGTTGAGGCCCGCGGTCGCGACCTGGTACAACATCGGCTGGAAGAGGTGATGGTTCTTCCGGTCGATCAGCGTGATGCGGACGGGCGCGCGCCGGAGCGCACGGGCCGCGTAGATCCCGGCGAATCCCCCGCCCACAATGACGACGTGAGGCAGCGCCCCCTCGGCTCGCGCGCTCACAGTCCCATCGTCTCCCGACGCCACCGGGCGAACCGGATCACGTCCTCCGCCGGCGGCACCGCGTTTTCATCGGCGTAAGCGGTGTACATACGCCACTTGAGATAGGTGGGGTCGGGCAGGGGCAGAAACGGCGGCCGGCGCCACCACGCTCGCCGGCGGAATGCCCAGGCGGTGCGGAGGAGGTCGCGCGCGAGGCGCGGATTGACGAGCGCCCGGCCGCCGAGGCGGGCCGCGAGCGAGAGCCACGAGGCAGCCATAGCCGTAAGATAATTCAGGTGGCTGGGGTATATTCCCCGGGCTATGGCCGCCGCACCGGTTTCGGCGCCGCCCCGGCGGCAGATTCGGGACGAGTTCCCTATCTTCCGCCACGCGATCTACCTGAACAGCTGTTCCCTCGGCGCACTCTCCACCCGGTCCCGCGCGCGGGTGGGCGAGTACCTCGATCTCTGGGAGCGGCGCGGGGCGTCGGCCTGGTACGACGTCTGGTGGGCGGCACTCGGCGAGCTGCGCGAGCGATACGCGCGCGCGGTCGGGGCCGCGGCCGCCGACGTGGCCCTCCATCCGAACATCTCGAGCACGCTCACGGCGGTGGCCGAGGCGCTCGACTACCGGGCGCGCCCCAAGGTCGTCGTCACGAGCCTGGACTTTCCAACCATCGCCTACCAGTGGTTGGCGAAGGCTGGCGAGGGCATTGAGGTCGAAGTCGTGGAGAGTCCGGACGGCATCGAGGTCCCGCTCGAGCGGATCGAGCGCGCGATCGACGGCCGCACCGCCCTGGTGGCCACGAGCCATGTCTTCTTCGCGTCGGGCGCGATCCAGGACGTCGGCGCCGTGGCGGAGATCGCGCACCGCAAGGGGGCGCTACTTCTGGTGGACGGCTACCAGGCCGCCGGCCAGCTTCCCGTGGACGTGCGCCGGCTCGACGCCGACTTCTACTGCGCCGGCGGACTCAAGTGGCTGCTGGGGGGCTCGGGGATCGCGTTCCTGTATGTTCGGCCCGATCTCGTCGGGGCGCTGAGTCCCCGGACGACCGGGTGGTTCGCGCATCGTGACCAGTTCCGATTCGATCCCCGTACGCTCGTTCGGCACGACGACGCCCGCCGCTTCGAGGCGGGTACGCCCGGCATGGCCGCGGTGTACGCGCAACTCGGCGGGCTCGACGTGCTCGAGGAGCTCGGCGCGGCTCAGGTCCGCCGGGACACGATGGCGCTGACGGAGGATCTGATTGCGCGCGCCCGGGGCGCGGGGCTCGAGCCGAGGGTGGCCCCGGCGCCGGACGCGCGGTCCGGGATCGTGATGCTGCCAAGCGCGGACCCGGCACGCGACATTCGCCGGCTCGCGGCGGCGAATATCATCGTGGACGCGCGGCCCGGGCACGTGCGCGTGTCGCCGTACTTCTACAACATTCCCGACGATTATCTCCCGCTGGTGGAGCTCCTGAAGCCGTGACCGAAATCACCCCGCGTGGCGGCCCGAGCCGCGCCGTCGACCCGAAACCGCCCACCGAAGACGAGGTCCTGCTCGAGAGCCCCTCCCCCCGAGAGGGCGTCGAGCTCCACAAGGCGTCGGACTCGTGGCGGGCGCTGCGGATCTTGGGGGAGTTCGTCTGGGGCTTCGAGAATCTGGCCGACGTGAGCGGGGGCGTGTCGATCTTCGGCTCGGCCCGCACCCGGCCCGAGGATCCTGACTACCAGGCGGCGACCGAGACGGCCCGGCTGCTGGCCAGGGCCGGCATCCCGGTGATCACGGGCGGCGGCCCCGGCATCATGGAGGCGGCGAACCGGGGCGCGTACGAAGCGGGGGGTCTCTCGATCGGCTGCAACATCGAGCTGCCGTTCGAGCAGGGCACGAACGCCTATGTCACCCGGAGCCTGATGTTCAAGTTCTTCTTCGTGCGCAAAATGATGTTCGTGAAGTATGCCAGCGCCTTCATCGTCTTCCCCGGCGGGTACGGGACGCTCGACGAGCTGTTCGAGGCCCTGACCCTCATCCAGACGGGCAAGGTGAAGCACTTCCCGGTCATTCTCTTCGGCCGGCGGTACTGGGGCGGCATGGTGGACTGGCTGCGGGAGACGGTGGCCGCCGAGCGGAAGATCAATCCCGAGGATCTGGATCTCTTCCGGCTGACCGACGATCCCGCCGAGGCGGTCGAGGCGGTGATTGCGGGTCGTAACGGGCCGCCGCCCAAGAAGAGGAAGGAGAACCCCAGAGCATGACCCGCCCTTCGGCCGCGTACCTGCGGGGGCAGCGCATCGACCCCAAGGCCACGACCGGTCGCGAGACCGCCGCGGACCTGATCGACAATGCGTTTCTAGCCTTCAACGCCGGGCGGCTCCGCGAAGGGTGTGCGCTCTTCACTCAGCGGATGCTGGCACCCGACGTGACCGTGGGCATGAGCCTCACCGGCGCCATGACCCCCGCCGGGCTGGGCATGAGCTGCCTGATTCCGCTGCTGGAGGCGGGCTTCGTGGACTGGCTCATCTCGACCGGGGCGAACCTCTATCACGACGCGCATTTCGGCCTCGGGCTCGCGATGCACCGGGGGACGCCGCACGCGGACGATGTGGAGCTCCGGGACAAGGGCGTGGTGCGGATCTACGACATCTTCTTCGATTATTCCGTTCTGCTGTCGACCGACGCGTTCATCCGGGAAGTCTCGGCCCGGGAGGAATTCCAGCGGCCGATGAGTACGGCCGAGTACCACTGGCTCCTGGGGAAGTACCTGCTCGAGCGGGAGCGGGCACTGGGCCTCAGCCGTCGCTCGCTGCTCGCCGCAGCGCACCAGCTCGATGTGCCGGTCTACACCAGCTCGCCGGGCGACAGCTCCATCGGGATGAACGTGGCGGAGCAGGCGCTGGCCGGGAGCAAGCTCCGGTTCGATGTGAGCGCCGATGTGAACGAGACGGCCGCGACCGTGCTCGAAGCGAAGCGCTCGGGCGGGAAGAGTGGGTGCCTCATCGTCGGCGGGGGGAGTCCGAAGAATTTCATGCTGCAGACCGAGCCGCAGATTCAGGAGGTCCTCGGCATCGACGAGCGGGGCCACGACTACTTCCTGCAGATGACTGACGCGCGGCCCGACACCGGTGGTCTCTCGGGGGCGACGCCGGCCGAAGCCGTGAGCTGGGGCAAGATCGACCCGGAGCAGCTGCCGGGGACGGTCGTGGTCTACGGCGACAGCTCGATCGCGCTCCCGCTCCTCACCGCCTACGCGCTCGCGCGACACGAGCCACGGCCGCTCAAGCGCCTGTTCCGGAAGCGCGAGGCGATGCTCGGTCGCCTGATCGAGGAGTACCATGCGGCGCTCGCGTCCCGCGATCGCCGAGCCGAAGCGTCGGTCGCTCAGATACAGCCGGCCGGGGGGACCGAGACGGTCGGCCGGTAACGGGGCCCGGGGGTCCTACTTCGCCGTGCGGTAGACCAGGTCGAGCAGCTCGTCGTACATGGCCTCCGCCCGCTCGGGGTCGCCCGAGCGTATCGCGGTCGTGGCGCAGTGGCGGAGGTGATTGTCGAGCAGAGCCCGCCCGGCGCTCCGAAGCGCCTCCTGGACCGAAGCCACCTGCACCAGCACGTCGGCGCAGTAGCGCTCCTCCTCAACCATTTTCTGCAGCCCGCGCACCTGACCTTCGATCCGGCGGAGACGGGTGAGCAGCGCCTGCTTGGTCTCCGGGGCGAGCGTTACGGCGTGGACGCCGTCTCCCGGGCGGAGGCAGGGACACGAGGCCGCTTCGGTCGCCGGGTGATCGCTGCTCATGCGCGTCGAAGCCTCAGGCTGTTGGTGACCACGCTCAGGCTGCTCACGGCCATCGCCGCGGCGGCCAGGGCGGGAGTGAGCAGGATCCCGAACGCCGGATAGAGCGCGCCGGCGGCGATCGGGATGCCGATCACGTTGTAGACGAACGCCCAGAAGAGGTTCTGCCGGATTACCCGCATGGTGCGGCGCGCGAGCACGATGGCCTGGACCACGCCGAGCAGGTCCCCCCGCATGAGCGTGACGCTGCCCGTCTCCATTGCGACGTCGGTGCCGGTGCCGACGGCGATGCCGACGTCGGCCTGCGCGAGGGCAGGCGCATCGTTGAGTCCGTCGCCCACCATGGCGACCACTTTGCCGGCGTGTTGCCATGCCTGCACCGCGTCGAGCTTCCGCCCGGGGAGGACCTCCGCGACCACGCGCTCGATGCCCACGGCGCGGGCAACGCTCTCGGCGGTGCGGCGGTCGTCGCCCGTCAGCATGACGACGTCGAGCCCGAGCGCCCGAAAACCGTCCACCGCCGCCCGGCTCGTCGGCCGTACCGGATCGGCGACGCCCACGAGCCCGACTGCACGGCCGTCCACCGTGACGTACACCGGCGTGGCTCCCTCCCCCGCGAGTGCCTCCGCCCCCGGCAGCAGTCGCGCGACGTCCACCCCTCGCTCGAGCATCAGCGCCCGGTTCCCGACCACGACGTCCCGTCCCGCGATCCGGCCCGCGACACCCTTGCCGGGGTAGGCCGCGAAGCTCTCGGGCTCGTCCAGCCGGGCCCCACGGGCGCGGGCGGCCTCGACGATGGCCTCGCCCAGGGGATGCTCGCTCAGCCGCTCGAGCGACGCCGCGAGCCGAAGCGATTCGTCGTCCAGGTCCTGGCGGATGACGGAGGGCCGCCCTTGCGTGATGGTGCCGGTCTTGTCGAGCACCACCATGTCGATCTCGCCCGCCCGCTGGAGCGCGTCACCACCCTTGACCAGCACACCCAGCTCGGCGCCCCGCCCGGTGGCGACCATCACCGCGGTGGGCGTGGCGAGCCCCATGGCGCAGGGGCAGGCGATGATGAGCACGGTGACCGCGGACGCCAGCGCGTGCAGATAACGGGGCTCGGGCCCCAGCACGAACCAGAGCCCGAAGGTGACGACGGCGATGGCGATGACCACCGGCACGAACACCGCGGAGATGCGGTCGGCGAGCCGCTGGATCGGGGCTTTCGCGCCCTGGGCCCCGCGCACGAGGGCGATGATGCGGGACAGCATCGTGTCCCGTCCCACCCGCGTGGCGCGAATCCGGAGCGAGCCATTGCGGTTCACCGTGGCGCCCACGACCTCGTCGCCCTCCGCTTTGGCCACGGGCGCGGGCTCGCCGGTCAGCATGGATTCGTCCACCGTGCTTGTGCCCTGCAGCACCACTCCGTCGACCGGAATTTTCTCGCCCGGCCGGACCATGAGCACCTCGTCCACCCGAACGTCGGCGATCCGCACCGCACGCTCGACTCCGTCGCGCAGCACATTCGCGGTGTCCGGCTTGAGACCGATCAGGCGGCGGATCGCCCCGGAGGTGCGGCCCTTGGCGCGCGCCTCCAGCAGGTTGCCCAGCAGCACGAGCGCAATGATGGCCGCCACGGCCTCGAAGTAGACCTGGGGCAGAAGGCCACGCGCCACCACCCAGCGGGCGGCCACGGTCATGAGGACGCTGAAGGAGAACGCCGCCCCGGTGCCGACCGCGATCAGCGTGTTCATGTCGGCCCCGCCGTGCCGGAGGGCGGCCCAGGCGCGGGTGTAGAAGTGCCGGCCGCTCCAGAGGACCACGGGCAAGGTGATGCCGAGCTCGAGCCAGCGCATCGCGTCGGAGTGGGGGTGGCCCAGGACCATCATCAGGACCGCCGGAACGACCGCGATCCAGAACTTGGGCCGGAGCCGCGCGATCTCGACGTCGCGCTCCCGATCCTGCGATTCGAACGCCGCTTCGGCCGTCAGCTCGACCGACGGAAGCTCGGCGCCGTAGCCGGTGTCCCGGATCACGGCGACGAGGCGCTCGGGCACCACCTTCGCAGGATCGAAGTCGACCGTCGCCTCGCCGGTCATCAGGTTGACGACGGCCGACGTGACGCCGGGCGTCTTCTCCAGCGAGCGCTGCACCCGGCTGCTGCAGGCGGCGCAGGTCATTCCGGTGACAGGGATGGTGCGGCTCTCGAGCACGGCGGTCACGCGCGGACCTTGGCCTGGTACCCGGCGTCGGTGACCGCGGCCTCCAGCCGCCGAGCGTCGGTGACCTTCTCGTCGAATCGCACATCGGCCCGGCCCATCCGGACCGATTCGATCTCGACCCCGGGCAAGGCGGCAAGAGCGCGGTTGACCGCGTTCAGGCAGTGGCCGCAGCTCATTCCCTGGATGTCGATGGTGGCCTGCGTCATGGATCCGGTCCTGGCTGTAAATAGGGGGTGGGGGTATGCCAACATAGCGTCCCAACACCGCTTGCGCCACTGCGGTTCCCAGAGCGGATGGGTGCAAAACGCCGCGCCCCAGGGCCGGCCCACCATCCGGACCCATGCCGACCGCGACGATGCCGTCGCCTAACCGACGAACCGACAATAGCTTCGCCACAACTACCCCAAGGGCATGTCTCCTGCTCCTGCGAGTGGCATGGCCGCCCCTGACCGCAAACCGTCGCCGCTCATCCCGATTCTTCGGGCGGGCGACGGCATGCCCGACCGCGACGACCTGGCCACCTGGCACGAGGCGCTCGCGGAGGCGGTCGGGGTCGAGATCTCCCACGACCTCTTCGCGCTGTGGCTGTATCCGGCGTCGGGCGGCGTCGAGCTGATCGGCCCCGAGGCGCTGGCCCAGGACGATCTCCCGGTGCCGCTGCCCAAGCCGAGACTGTCGGACGAGGGGATGGCAAAGTTGGCGGCCATCGTGGAGCGGGCCGGCTATCGGTCGGTGGCGTGCCTGCCGATCCGGTTCGGCCCGAGCGACGTGGGCCTCCTGCTCGTTGCGGCGCTGGAGGCGGACCGGTACGACGCCGCGGCCCGTGAGACGCTCGTGCAGGTGGCGGAAGCGATCGCGCCGACCTTCTCCCGCATCGCGCGGCAGCAGGGCGCCGCCGCCGGCGGGGCGGCACCGGACATGGCGAGCGACCTCGCCGCCGCGTGGACCGAGGCCCGGTCGCCGCGCGACTTCTTCGCCCTGGCCTCGGAGGTGTTCGGCCGGGTGGTGCCGCACGAGGTCTTCGAGGTGCTGATTCCCGGCCCATCGCCCGGTCGGCAGTATCGTCTCGGCGCGCACGCAGGCGGGCCGCCATGGGCGGAGGCTGCGCTGGTGGTAGCGAAGGACCGGCTCGATCTCTTTGCCCTGTTCGAGGGGCGGCCGACCCTCGACCTGCGTGAGTCCGCCGTGGATGCCCGCCTTACCGAGCTGTTCGGTGACGCGCTCCCGACCGGCCAGGCGATCCGCTCGCTCATCGGCGTACGGGTCACGTCGAGCGGGCATCTCGCCGGCCACATCCTCGTCGGCAGCACGCAGGCGGGCGGGTATCAGGAGGCAGACCTGGCCGCGCTGGTCCGGCTGGGCGACATCCTCGGCCCCAAGATCGACACCTACGTGCTCTCCTCTCAGCTGCAGGGGCTGCGGAAGCAGCTGGTGACTCTGCGGAACGCGCCGGCCCACCACGCCCGCGTTGCGGATATGCTCGCGACCACGGCGCAGTTCGCCGAGGCCAGCCGGCGGCTAGCGGAGGAGACGCGCGCGATGTTGCCTTGCGACCGGCTCACGCTGGCGGTGCGTCTGTCGGAGGGCGACCGCGTGGTGCTGGTGGAGCCCGGCGAGCCGAAGCACTGGTCGGATCTGCCTCTGGTGCCGATCGCGGGGACGCCGCTCGGCCAGGTGCTCAAGGGCGAGGTGGCGGACGTGGTGACGGAGGGTCTCAAGGCGACTGAGCTGATCGTGCCGCTCCGCGTGTCGGGCCGCATCGTCGGCGCGCTGGTGCTTGCCGCCCGGGGGTTTGGGGCCCTCGGCCCCGGCGACGTGGCGCCGGTCCAGCAGCTCGCCGACCTGGTCGCGCCGCACGTGGAGCTCGTGCGCCGCGCGGCACTGTTGCCCGCGCCGGTGATCGCCGGCTGGAAGCGGGTGGGCTGAGCGGTCGCGCTAGTCGACCCCGTTCCGGAGCGAGACCCGCCGCACCGGGCCCTCCGTCGGCAGAATGAACCAGAACGTGCTTCCCTTGTCTACAATCGACTCGACGCCGATCACGCCGCCGTGCAGCTCGACGAAGCGACGCGAAAGCGCCAGTCCGAGCCCCGTCCCCTGCTGCTGACGGCTGGCCGAGCTGTCCAGCTGGCTGAATTCCTGGAATAGCGCGCCGAAGTCTTCCTGCCTGATGCCGATGCCGGTATCCGAGACCGCGATCCAGACCGCGTCGCGCGAGATCAGGCTGGCCTCGTCGCCCGCACGGCCTGCGGGCGCCGGGAGTGGTGCCGTAGTGCGGACCGCGGAGAGGGTGATTCTCCCCTCCTCCGGGGTGAACTTCGACGCGTTCGACAGCAGGTTGAACAGCACTTGCCGCACCCGCACCCCGTCCGCCACGATCCGCAGCGGCGCCTCGTCCAGATGGACCTCGCATTGCTGGCGGCGGCCCGTGCGGAGGCTCGCCGTGTCCGCGACCGCGCCGGTGATCGCTTCCCGGACATCCGTGCCCGCGAGCACCAGGGACATCCGGCCGGCCTCGATCTTGGAGAGGTCCAGCACGTCGTTGATGAGCCCGAGCAGATGCCGGCCGTTGCGCAGCACCGCCTCGAGAAACTCCCGGTGCACCTCGGGGACCGCCCCGACGCCTCCGCTGAGGATCAGGTCGGAGAATCCGATGATCGCGTTGAGCGGCGTCCGGAGCTCGTGGGACATGTTCGCGAGGAACTCACCCTTGAGACGCGCGGCCCGCAGGAGCTCGGCGTTCTTCTGGGTGAGCTCACGCTGGCTGCCGCGGATCTCCTCGACGATCCGCGCGCGGTCGAGCGCGACCACCGCCTGATCGCCCAGGTTACGGAGGAGCTGGAGGTCGTGCCGGTCGAACGGCAGATTGTCCCGCCGGTTGATCACGCTCATCGTGCCGATGGGGACGCCCGCCGACCGGAGCGGAATCACGGCGGCCGTGGTCACGGGCCCCTCCACGCCCGGCACCCGGGTCGAGCGGGGATCCGCGTACAGATCGTCGGTGACGACCGCCTCGTCGTGGTTGAGCGCCCAGCCGGAGAGGGAAGCATCCGTCGGTATCAGCTGGTCACGGCCGCCCTCCATCACGCCCCGCGCCGCCATGACTTTAAGAAACCTGCCCTCCTCAACGAGCAGCGCGATCAAGGCGCCCTCGGCCTGGAGGAGATCACGAGCCGAATCCGCGACGGTCTCGAACATCCGGGGGAGGTCCACATCCTGCAGCATCGTGGCGGTCACGGCGCCGAGCCGTTCGAGCTCGCGGTTCCGAGTGTCGGCCATCTCGAGCGCGCTCCGGAGTGACTCGCGCCGGCCACGGGCGAGCGCCTCTCCGCGCCGGAGGGCCAGCAGCACGAGCAGCGTCGTCACCAGCGCGAGGATGACGCCGAGCCGGTCTCCCTGGTAGGCGAAGAACACGCCGAGCCACCCGAGGACGACACCAGCAGTCGCGATGTAGCGCGGGGCGTACAGGCGCTGCCAGGACGGGCCCCGGGAGCTCATGGATTGGTCGGTCGGATATCCAGCTCGCTGACGAGAGCCCGCTCGGGGAGCTCGAGGACGTGCAGAACGGTGGCGGCGACGTCCTCCGGCCGGAGGATCCTGCCCGGGTCGGTCTTGAGGAGGGGCTGATCGCGAAGCATGGCAGTTCCTACCGAGCCCGGGCAGATCGCCACCACGCGGACGTTCTCCTTCCGCACTTCCAGCATCAGGGACTTGCTGAACCCGAGCACGGCGTGCTTGGACGCGGTGTAGGCGGTCCCGCCCACGAAGCCGTTGCGGCCGGCGAGGCTGGCGATGTTGACGACGGTTCCGTGGCGCCGACGGCGCATGTCCGGCAGCACTTCGCGGGTCATGAGGAAGAGGCTCCGGAGATTCGTCGCCATCGTCCGGTCCCATTCCTCCAGGGTCAGGTCCTCGATCGGCTTGGCGATCAAAACGCCGGCGTTGTTGACCAGCGCATCTACGGGCCCGAGCCGGTCGACCACGTGGCGGACGATGGCGGAAGCGTCCTGCTCGTTGCCGACGTCGCCGGCGCGGCCGGCGGCACGAATCCCCTCTTCGCCGAGCTCAGCGACGAGGGTGTCGAGCCGGGATGCGGTC
>JBGQIW010000017.1:0-36391 GCA_041498715.1 Gemmatimonadota bacterium
CGTCCGCGGGGAGTTCGGGAAGATCTCCGGTTCGGTCAAGCTCGACCCGTCCGACCCCAGCCGCACCTCGGTCGAGGCGAGCATCGATGCCAGCTCGATCAACACCCGCGAGCCGCAGCGGGACGCCCACCTCAAGAGTCCAGACTTCTTCGACGTCGCGAAGTTCCCCACGATCGATTTCAAATCCACCAGGAACGTCAAGACCGGCCCGGAGACCTACGAGCTGACCGGTCCGCTGACCCTTCACGGGGTGACCCGGGAGATCACGCTTGCGGTCGAGAGCGACGGGGTGGAGACCAAGGATCCGTGGGGCAAGCTTCGCCGCGGCGCCAGCGCCAGGGGCAAGCTCAACCGCAAGGACTTCGGCCTGACCTGGAATCAGGCGCTGGAGGCCGGCGGGGTCCTCGTGGGCGACGAGGTGAAGATCGAGATCGACGTCGAGCTGGTCCAGCGGGCCTGAGCCGGCGAGCTCAGGCGCTGGCGGCGAGCGGGAGCCAGGCGGGAGGATCGGGCCACGCGTCGCCCGAAGTCGGGGGCGTACGCTGCACCAGGACGCGGCGGCCTCCCGGCTCGGCCCGCACCCGAAGACAGACCCGCCCGGTCGCCGGCTCGAACACCTCGAGGATGACGCCGGTCGTGCGCAGCGCCTCCTGAGCGGCGCGCTCGGTGGCGCTCTTGAGATCGGTCTCGCGAGCGAGGTGGGCGGTAGGATCGTCGGCGCGGCGAACGACCAGTTGGTCAGGCATGGATGGTCTCCCGGCCAGGGTGTGTGGCTCGGGAAGGCAACCGTCATGCCGCCATCGCCTGCCTCGGAGCTTGGCGGGTATCTCAATATCATGTAATGACATATATCGAGCACCGAGGGGGCAGCGGAACCCGACGCACCTCCGGCGCCTCCTGCGAAAGGCCAGAGCGGTCCACGCCCCCCATCCGAGCCCGGCGTGATCGGGCGTCCGTTCGACCTGCTCGCCCCCGCCGCTCGCGCGCGGCTCCGCGCCCGGCTCATGCCGGCGTGGGCCGCACCGATGCTCGCGACGCTCACCGACGAGCGCTTCTCCGATCCGGCGTGGGTGTTCGAGCGCAAGCTGGACGGCGAGCGCTGCCTCGCCTTTCGTGGCGCCCGCGTGCGACTCCTCTCCCGCAACCGCCGGCTGCTGAACGGCGCGTATCCCGAGGTAGCGGAGGCGCTCGAGCGTGAGCCGGCCCGCTGCGTGCTGGACGGCGAGATCGTAGTGTTCGACCACGGCGCCACCAGCTTCGAGCGGCTGCAGGGGCGGATGGGCCTGGACGACCCCGAGCGGGCGCGCGCCACCGGCATTCCCGTTTTCTACTATGTGTTCGACATCCTCTGGCTCGAGGGCCAGGACACGACCCGACTCGAGCTGCTCGATCGCAAGCGCCTCCTCCGCCGCACCGTCACGTTCCGCGCTCCACTCCGGTACACCGAGCACCGCGTACGTGACGGCGAGAGGTTCTACCGCCAGGCCTGCCGCAGCCGCTGGGAGGGACTCATCGCGAAGCGCGCCGCGAGTCCCTACGTCCATCGCCGCTCGCCCGACTGGCTCAAGTTCAAGTGCCTTGCCCGGCAGGAGCTGGTGATCGGAGGCTGGACCGATCCCGAAGGCGGGCGCTCCGATTTCGGTGCGCTGCTCGTAGGGTACTACGACGGGCCGGCGCTCGTGTATGCCGGCAAGGTGGGCACCGGCTACGATGAGGCGACGCTCAGGAGTCTGGGCGCGCGGCTCCGCCGGCTCGCACGCTCACGCTCGCCATTCGCGCGGGGGAAGCCACCGGTGTCCCGGGTGCATTGGGTCGAGCCCCGGCTGGTGGCCGAAGTGGGATTCACCGAATGGACCCGCGCTGGAAAGCTGCGCCACCCGCGGTTCCTCGGCCTCCGCTCGGACAAGCGCGCGCGGGAGGTGGTGCGCGAGCGGGCGCCCGCCGCCCGCCGGGAGGACGCGTGACGCAGCGGGCCGCTGTGGAGCGCCTCAAGGTCGGCCGGCGGGTGATCGAGCTCACCCATCCGGACAAGATCTATTTCCCGGGCCGGCCTCCGATCACCAAACGCCACCTGGTGGAGTACTACATCGCGGTCGCGCCGACCATGATTCCCTACACCCGCGCGCGGCCGGTCACGCTGCAGCGCTTCCCCGAGGGCATCGAGGGCCAAGGATTCTTCCAGAAGGAGATCTCCGACTGGTTCCCGGCGTGGGTTCCGCGCGCCACCTTGGAGAAAGAGGGCGGCACCACGACGTACGCCGTGTGCGACGATGCCGCCACCCTCGCCTATCTCGCCGGGCAGGGCTGTATCACGCCCCATGTGTGGCTGAGCCGGATCGACCGGCCAAGGCATCCCGACCGGCTGATCTTCGACCTTGATCCGCCGAAGGGCTTCGAGCAGGCGCGCGCGGCCGCCCGGCTGGTTCGCGATCTGCTCTCCGAGCTTGGCCTCGCGAGCTTCGTGATGACGACCGGCTCGCGCGGCCTCCACGTGGTCGTTCCGCTCGACCGCGCGGCCGACTTCGATTCGGTCCGCGCCTTCGCCCGCGACGTGGCCGGACTACTGGCCGAGCGGCACCCCGACGATGTCACGATCGAGGCCCGGATCGCCAAGCGGCGCGGCCGTCTGTTCCTCGACACCACGCGCAACGCCTACGCGCAGACCGGCGTGGCACCGTACGGCGTGCGCGCCAAGCCGGGCGCGCCGGTCGCCGCGCCGCTCCGCTGGGAGGAGCTGGACGACCGCGGGCTCGATTCGCAAACCTATTCGGTGAGGAACGTGCTCGAGCGCATCGAGCGTGAGGGCGACCCGTGGCGCGGGCTCCTCCGCCGCCGCCAGGGAATCCGCGCCACCGCCGAGCGGCTCGCCCGCCTGGCGGCCTCCGGCTAACCGCCGGCCTCCATCAGGCGGCGCCAGACCAGCTCGGCAGATACCACGTCTTCCACCGCAACGCCGAGCGACTTGAAGACCGTGATCTCGTCGCCGGCGCGGCGTCCGGGAATCACCCCGTTCGCCACCGCGCCGATCTCGCCCTCGAGCGCCGCGCCCGCAGCGATCACATCGCCCGATTCCACGAGTGCGGCGTCACGCGAGTCCACCCAGAGGCGGGCCCGCTGGAGCAATGCGTCATCCAGCTCGCGCCAGTCCGGGCGGCAGGCCCCGACCGCGTTGAGGTGCGCGCCTCGTGCGACCCAGTCCCCCCGCAGCACAGGGGTCATTGCGCTCGTTGCGGTCACGATCACGTCCGCCCCCCGGACCGCAGCTTCCGCCGATGGCGCCGCGGTGATCCCGTGGGCCGCCGCGAACGCGGCGGCGCTCCGCGGGCTCCAGACCCGGACGTCGCGGAACCCGCGGACCAGGCGCAAGGCCGCGAGGTGGCTCCCGGCCTGGACGCCCGCCCCGAGGATGGCGAGCACGGATGCGTCGGCCCGGGCGAGCAGATCGGTGGCGACGGCGGAGGCGGCCGCGGTCCGGAGCTCGGTGATGAGCCGGCCGTCCATGAGCGCGAGCGGCTCGCCCGTCTCCGGCCGGAAGAGAACGATCACGGCATGGTGGGTAGGCACGCCCGTGTTCGCCGGATAGAAGGTCACCAGCTTGGCGCCCAGGGCGCCGTCCATGTACGCCGGCATGACGCCGAAGAAGCCGGCGTGCGCGGCCACAGGGACGATGCTCCGGACGGGCTGCACGACCTTCCCCGCGGAGAGCGCGACCAGTGCGCCGCGCACGGCGGGAATGAGCTCCTCCATCCGGAGGTGCGGCCGCAATCGGGATTCGTCGAAGAACGGCAGGGTCACGAGAGCTCGCGGGGCAGGTTGGCAGGAGAGTACGGTCCGGCAGCGGGCCACGCCAGCGCCGCTGGACGGGCCCCCCCGCCCGCCGCATGTTGGGAGCGACTCCAGCCGGCCCCGACCTTGGCCCAGCCCACGCCGCCCGATCCGCTACGCCAGATGATCACCGGCTGCCTCGTGACGCAGCTGACATACGTGGTGGCAAAGCTCGGCATCGCCGACCATCTCGCCGACGGGCCCCGTACCGCCGCCCAGCTTGCCGCGGCGGTCGATGCCCATCCCCAGGCGCTGTATCGCGTGCTCCGGGCCCTCGCGAGCCTGGGCGTGTTCGTCGAGGACGCCGACGGGCGGTTCGCGCTCACCCCGCTGGCATCGCCGCTCCGCCGCGACGCCCCCGACTCGCTCCGCGCCTACGCACTGATGGTGGGGGAGACCCTTTGGCCGGCCTACGGCTCGCTGCTCCACAGCGTGCGTACCGGCCAGACCGCGTTCGACCACCTGCATGGCATGGGGACCTTCGAGTACCTGCGGCAGCACCCGCAAGCCGGGGAGATCTTCGACCAGGCCATGACCAATCTCACCCGGACGCAGGCCTCGGCCGTCCTGGGCGCTTATGACTTCGCCGGCGTGGAGACGCTGGTGGACGTGGGTGGCGGGCAGGGGACGCTGCTCGCGGCGGTGCTGCGCGCCCATCCCGCGATGCGGGGCGTGCTGTACGAGCGTCTCGAAGTGCTGCCCGCCGCACGGAAGGCGCTCGAGGCCGACGGTCTGCTCCCGCGCTGCGAGCTCAAGCGGGGCGACTTCTTTGCGTCGGTGCCGGAGGGCGGAGACGCCTACACCCTGAAGGATGTCCTGCACGATTGGGACGATGAGCAGGCGACCCTGATTCTGGCCAACTGCGCCCGGGCGATGCAGCCCTCCGCCCGAGTGCTCGTGATCGAGCGCGGCCTGTCACCCCGGAACGTCCCCGGCCCGGGGAAGATGGTGGACGTGGTGATGCTCGCCGTCACCGGCGGACGGGAACGCACCGAGCAGGAGTACGCCGAGCTCATGGGGCGGGCCGGCCTGCGGCTGTCGCGAGTCGTGCCGACGGGGGGAGAGTCACAAGTGCTGGAGGCGGTATTGCAGTGAGCGGGGCCGACACCTATTCGGGCGCCCGCTGGCTCTTCCTCCGGCTGCTGGGCGTCGTCTATCTCGTCGCGTTCCTCTCACTCGCGTCTCAGATCGTCGGGCTCGTGGGCGAGCACGGCCTCTTCCCGGTCACCGAATACCTCAGCCAGGCGCGCGCAACGTACGGGCCGGGCGTCTGGCACGTTCTGCCCACCCTCTTCTGGCTCGACAGCAGCGACGCGGCGCTCCGCGTGCTCGCGCTGGGCGGTGCCGGGCTCGCCGCGCTGCTGGTGCTGGATGTGGCACCCGTGGTGGTGCTCCCCCTTCTCTGGGTCTCCTATCTCTCGCTGGCGGTGGCGGGGCAGGATTTCCTCTCCTTCCAGTGGGACGCGCTGCTCCTGGAGACGGGGCTGCTCGCCTGTCTCTGGGCGCCGGCCGGCTGGCTGCCGACCCTCCGGCTCGACGGAGCCGAGCCTTCGCCGGTGGTGCGTTGGCTGCTCTGGCTCCTGCTCTTCAAGCTCATGTTCCTCTCGGGGCTCACGAAGCTCCTGAGCGGCGATCCCACCTGGCGGAGCCTCACCGCGCTCGACTTCCATTTCGAGACCCAGCCGCTCCCGCCGTGGACCGCCTGGTACGCACACCACCTATCCCCGGGTATCCATCGGGGCATGACCCTGGCGATGTTCGGGTCGGAGCTGGTCCTGCCGTTCACCATCTTCGCGCCCGGCCGGTTCCGGGCCCTCCGGATCGCGGGCGCTGCGCTCATGATGCTGTTCCAGGCCGGCATCGCCGCGACCGGCAACTACGGTTTCTTCAACCTGCTCACGATCGTTCTCTGCGTCACGCTTCTGGACGACCGCGTAGTCGGCCGGCTCCTTCCCCGCCTGCGCGACCCGGCGAAACCGGAATCGCCGGCGCGGCGTGTGTTGGTCGGGGTCGTGGCCGCCGTCCTTCTGATGCTCTCGACTCTGAGCTTCGTCCGCGAGGCCGCGTACACGGTGCCGGGGGGTGAGGGGCGGGCCTACCTGCCCGCGTGGGCGGAGGACCTGCTGGACGCCTTCGCCCCATTCCGCTCCGTGAACGGGTACGGGCTGTTCCGGGTCATGACGACCGAGCGGCCGGAGATCGTGGTAGAGGGCAGCCGTGACGGGACCGAGTGGAAGGCGTATGAGTTCCGGTGGAAACCCGGCGACCCGGCGCGGCGTCCGGGCTTCGTCGAGCCCTTCCACCCCCGGCTCGACTGGCAGATGTGGTTCGCCGCGCTGGATCCGCAGGGGTACCGTCCCCTGCTGGAGTCGTTGATCGAGCATCTGCTGGAGGGGACGCCCGAGGTCTTGGCACTGCTGGAACGGAATCCGTTTCCGGAGTCGCCACCTAAATATATACGGCTGAAGTACTTCCGATACTTTTTCAGCTCGCCGGAGGAGCGGGCGCAAAGCGGCGCCTGGTGGGTCCGTGAGCCGCGGGGCAACCTCACCGAGCCGGTCTCACTGCCCAACCAGTAGCCGGGCGGAACCCGGGGAGCGGACCGGTTGTTGAGCCTTTCCCGAGGGGGTGGGTTCCATTCTTGTGTCCCTGGAGTACCTTATCCGGCCCCCGCGACGGTCGCGGGCGGCCCGGCATCAATACAGGTCCGGCCTGAAAGTATGAGCCCCGGTCGGAATCGAGCAGGAAGTCGTTGTCGAGGTTGAGGTTACCGCTCGGGCCCAAAAGATCGGGCCCGGATCACCATAGAGGAGTACACGTGCCCGCTGTCAAGAATCCCAAGCGCTCCAGCCGGCGTCAGCCGAAGCCCGCGGCCTTGCCCCGGGCGCTCGATGACGGGCGGGAGAGCCTCGACCTCTATCTCGACGAGATCAGCCGGATCCCGCTCCTCACGGTGGACGAGGAGAAGGCACTGGCGCGCAAGGCGTTCCGGGGCGACGTCCTGGCCCAGGAGCGGCTGGCCCGGCACAACGTGCGCTTCGTGGTCTCGGTGGCCAAGCAGTACCAGAATCGCGGCGTTCCCCTCATGGATCTGATCGGCGAGGGCAACGTCGGGCTGATGACGGCGGCCCGGAAGTTCGACCCGGATCGCGGGGTGAAGTTCATCTCGTACGCGGTGTGGTGGATCCGCCAGGCGATCCAGGCGGCGCTGGCGCGGCACGGGCGTCCGGTGCGGGTTCCGCTGAACCGCACCGCCGACCTCAACCGGCTGGCCCGCGCGACCACGTATCTCGCCGAGCGGTTGGGCCGGGCGCCGACGACGGAGGAGCTGGTCGAGGCCACCGGGCTCACGCCCGAGTCGGTTCGCTCACTCGGTGCGCTCCACATCGAGGCCCTCCGGCTGGACCAGCCGATGCGGGCGGACGACGATCGCTCCCGTATGGAGCGGGTGGCGCTGGCGTCCGACGAGGGCACCGACGCCGCTACGCTGGCCAAGAGCCGCACCAGCGATCTGGAAACGGCGCTCGCTTCGCTGCCGCCGCGGGACGCGAAGGTGATCCGCCTCTACTTCGGGCTGGATGACGGGCGGGCTCGGACGCTCGAGGAGATCGGGCGGATGATGGGCGTCACGCGCGAGCGTATTCGCCAGCTGCGCGACCGTGCGCTCAAGCAGCTCAAGGAGCAGCACGGAGACCGGCTGAAGGACCTCGCCGCCTAACGGGGGCAAGTAAACAGTGAACAGGGGGCTCCGTCGAACACCGGAGCCCCCTGTTCACTGTTTACTGGGCACTGTTCACTGCCGTTCCTTCCATCACCGCGCACATCCCCCCCCGCTGCGCCACGTTGACCACCTGCCGCTGGGACGCGCGGGCGAGGATCGCCACCCCGTCCGGTCCCGGCGCAAACCCCATCACGGTGTAGAACGGCTCGGGTACCAGGACCCCGTCGGGCCCCAAGGTGGGAAACTCGACGACGGGGATGCCGGCGAGACGCTGCACGACCCAGCGCTCCTCGTCCGCGAGCGCCGCGTCGATGGCGCGCTCCCACTCCGACCGGGTGAGCGTGTGGCCGATGGTGACCCCATCACCCCCGTAGCCGCGGTTCGGCTTGATGACGAGCGTCTCCTGCTCCCGCCGGGTGTACTCCAGCAGGTCCCCGTCCTCGCCGCCGGGAAGTTCGGTGCGCCGCTCCGCCAGGAGCCGGGTCCAGAGGATGTGCCGGCGAAACACGGCGCGCTCCTCGTCGGTGAAATAGCGGTCGGCCAGCGCAGGATCGGTGAATACTTCCCAGCAGCTCTTCTGGTCCAGCTCCGCGCCGATCGACGAGATCACCCGGTTCTCGCGAAACAGCTTGCGCATCGGCTCGACGTCCACGCCTTCCGCCGCGAGCTCGACCAGATCGAGCACGCTATAGTCCCGGTATGCCAGATCGACCACGTGATCTTCGTAGCGAACCTCGCCCCCTTCGAGCCGGAGCTCGGCGGGGTCCGCGTGGACGGTCTCCAGGCCGTCCCGCTTGCGGAAGAACTCGACGAGGGAACGCTGCTCATCGATGCCCTCCCCTTCGTACTTCGGCTCCACGAAGCAGATGCAGCGGCCCCGCCGGCCGGTGGCCACGAGCTGGGCGGTGATTTCCTGGAGCAGTAGATCCCGCGCATCCGCCAGCCGGCGGAGCCGGAGGCCGGGGTCCTGCTCGAGGAGGAGCGGCACGATCTCCGCCTCGACGATCTCCTCGATCGCCGGGATCAGATAGATGCCGCCGACACCGTTCAGGTTCGGTTCGACGAACCAGAGAGTCTCCTTCCACATCGGGTTAGGGTAGTCGATCATCGCGTCGAGCCGCGCGAACACGGGGTTCCGCATCCGATGGCTCGGGCCCCAGCACGCCCGCAGCCACGCCTCCTCCTCGGGGTACAGATGGAGCGCCGCGCGCACGTCGTCGTCCGCCAGGTACAGCTCGGGCAGCCGGCCGAGCGCGCCCTGGAGCGTGCGGTTGACGAAATGGAGGTAGCTGACCTCCTCGGGCAGCACGGCGATCGGGCAGGGCAGGATGCGGATGGTGTCCATCTCGCCCTCGCGGAAGTACGCCACCCGTTTCTCGATGGACGCGCGGCGCATCCGCTCGTGCGCCTCGGCCAGGCGCGCGCTGGGGATGTGATACAGCGCCTGCCGCACACGGGCGGCGAGGCGTAGCCCGGCGAGCCCGGCCACTTCGGCGCTGGAGAGGGCTACCAACTCCTGGTCGTCCTGGGCCACGGGCTCCTCGACGTCCTGGGGGATGAGTATCTTTTCGCCGATTCGACCAATGCGCAAATGCGGCCACAGGCGGCGTACGACGAGCTGATCCGGCTCGTGCGCGAGGAGGCGATGCTCGCCTCCTGCGTGGATCTGCTCGAATGGGACGAAGAGACCTATCTCCCCCGGGGCGGCGTGGAGCACCGGAGTGAGCAGCTCGCGCTGCTCGCCGGCCTGCTGCACGATCGCGGTACCGATCCCCGGCTTGGTGAGCTGCTGGGCGACGTCGAGCGCTCCCGGCTGGTCGCAGACCCCGAGTCGCCCGCGGCGGTCAATGCGCGGGAGATCCGCCGCGCCTACGATCGCGAGCGGAAGCTGCCGCGCAAGCTCGTCGCCGAGTCGGCCCGGATCACGGCGCTGGCCCAGCAGGCCTGGGCCGACGCCCGGGAGGAGGGCGACTACGAGCACTTCCGCCCCTGGCTCGAGAAGATCGTGAAGCTGGCCCGCGAGGAGGCGGAGGCGGTCGGGTATCCGGAGACGCCGTACGACGCCCTGCTCGAGGACTACGAGCCCGGCGTGACGACCGCGCAGGTGACCCGGCTGTTCGAGGAATTGAAGCGGGAGCTGCTCCCGCTGGTGGAGACCATCACCGCCGGTCGCAAGCCCCGCACCCGCATCGGGACCCAGCGGCGGGAGTTCCCGATCGACCGTCAGCGGATCTTCGGGGAAGGCGCGGCCGCGGCGATCGGATTCGACCTCGAGCGCGGCCGGCTCGACAGCTCACTGCATCCATTCTGCACCGGGCTGGGCCCGGGGGACTGCCGGATCACGGCCCGCTTCTCCACCCGCGATTTTGCCGGCGGCTTCTTCGCCGTGCTCCACGAAGCCGGCCACGCACTGTACGAGCAGGGGCTCGACCCCGCGCACTACGGCACGCCCATGGGCGAGGCCGCCTCGCTCGGCATGCACGAATCCCAGTCCCGCCTCTGGGAGAACCTGGTCGGGCGTCGGCGGAGCTTCTGGCAGCACTTCTTTCCTCGCGCCCGCGCCGTGTTCAACGAGGCCCTGCACGATACGCGGCTCGATCCCTTCCTGGCCGCGATCAACCGGGTCGAGCGCTCCTGCGTCCGGGTCCGGGCCGACGAGGTCACCTACAACCTTCACATCCTGATCCGCTTCGAGCTGGAGCAGGCCCTGCTTTCCGGCGATCTGAAGGTTGCCGACCTGCCGGAGGCCTGGAACGCGGGGTACAAGCGATACCTCGGGGTCACCCCGGCGAACGACGTCGAGGGCTGCCTCCAGGACGGTCACTGGGCCGAGGGACTGGTGGGCTACTTCCCCACGTACACGCTGGGCAACCTCTACGCGGCGCAGCTCTTCGTCGCCGCGCGCGCCCAGCTGGGGGACCTCGACGCTCAGTTCGCCCGCGGCGACTTCGCGACGCTTCTCGGCTGGCTGCGGGATCATGTGCACCGTCACGGCCAGCGCTTCACGCCGAGCCAGCTGGTGGAGCGGGCCACCGGGGCTCCCCCCGACTGGCCGCCGCTCATCAGCGCCCTGCGGGAGAAGTACGTAGATCAGGAAGGCCGATAGGCAGAATGCGACGGCCCCCGCGGGCCCCGCATCCTCTATCCCTGAACGGGCCCTTTTCCCGACAGGAGATCCCTATGCGTATCCGGTCGTTCGGGGCGGCGCTCTTGAGCCTCGCCCTTCCCTTTGCCCCACTCGCCGCCCAGGACCACGCTCCGGCTGACCATGCCCCGCCGAGCCATGGGCGGCTGGGCCTGATGCTCGACAACCGGAGCGACAGCGCCGGTGCCAGGGTCCGGGCGGTCGTGCCCGACAGCCCGGCTGCCGCCGCCGGCCTCCGCCCGGGTGATGTAATCACCCGTTTCAACGGGACGGCGCTCGGGAGCGGGGACAAGCTCATGGAGTTGGCCCACAGCATCGAGCCGGGTGACACCGTCCGGCTCGAGTACCGTCGCGGCGGCGAGAGCAAGACCGCAACCCTCGTGGCGGATCGGATGGAGCGCCGGATGACGATGGCGTTTCGCGGGATGCCCGGTTTTGGACCCCACGGGGGTGAGATGGGCCCGAACATGCGCATGTTGATGATCCGGCACCACATGGAGGGCGGGCTCCGTCTGGTGGAGCTGGGCAAGGACCTCGGCGAGTACTTCGGGACCAGCGAGGGGCTGCTGGTAGTGAAGGCACCGGCAGATTCCACGTCCCCCCTCAAGGCCGGCGACGTGATCCTGGCGATCGACGGCCGGAAGCCGCAATCGGTGCAGCACGCCCACGAGATTCTGCGGTCCTACGCGCCGGGGGAGAAGGCCAAGCTCGAGGTGATGCGGAAGAAGCAGCGCACTACCTTGACCTGGACCGCCCCGGCCCGGCATCATGGCCCGGAGTGGCGGGGCATGGAGCGGGGCATGGAGCGGAGTGAGGGCCCCGAGCCGGCGGACCTGTTCCAGATGGACCTGCCCGCCTTCGACGCCGTCCTCGACATCGGAGAGACCTGATTCGGAAACCGGACGGTCCTCCGCGGCGTTGTGCTGGCAACCCGGAGGGTCGTTCACATGAGAAGCTCCCTGTTCGCCGTGCTGCTGGCGGGGCTGGCGCTGGCCGGCCCCGCAGCGGCGCAGGACTCCGCCGCCGGTGGCGCGGATAGTCGCATCGACACCGCGATCTTCGCCGGCGGCTGTTTCTGGTGTATGCAGGAGGCGTTCGAGAAGCTGGACGGCGTGGTGACAGTGACCGCGGGTTACACCGGCGGGACGGTCTCCCGGCCGACCTACGAGCAGGTCTCCGCCGGCAGCACCGGGCACGCCGAGTCCATCGAGGTGAAGTACGACCCCCGCCGGATCACCTACGCGCGCCTGCTCGACGCGTTCTGGCACAATATCGACCCGCTCACACCCAACCAGCAGTTCTGCGACGTGGGGCACCAGTACCGCTCGGCGATCTTCTATCGCGACGAAGGACAGCACCGGGCCGCCGAGGCGTCCAAGCAGGCGCTCGAAGACGCGAAACGCTTTTCCCAGCCGATCGTCACCGAGATCGTGGCGGCCGGCCCGTTCTATCCGGCCGAGGACTATCACCAGGACTACTACAAGAAGAACCCCGCGCGGTACCACTTCTATAAATGGAATTGCGGCCGGGTGCAGCGCCTCGAGGAGCTGTGGGGCAAGCCTAGCCACTCGTGAGGCGGGCGAGCTCCTCGGCCCACCGGGGTCCGTTGGCCTCGGTGCCCTCCTCGTCGTGCTTGAGAAACGCGTATGCCTCCTGCCAGGGCTGCCCCCGGATCCCCTCCGCCCAGGCCGCGAGTCCGGCCGGGTCGTAGCCGGTACGCCGGAGCCGCAGGTAGCCCCACGACGCCGTGGGGATGAGCGGGGTGCCGCCCTCGTCGTCGTCCACCGCAACCAACGCAATGTCCCGCGCCCGAAGGGCGTCGAGCACGTCGTCCGCGAGCCAGCTGTCGTGGCGGAACTCCATGGCCGCGCGCCAGGTGCGGGGCAGCTTGGCGAGGAAGTCGGTCAGGCGCGGGTAGTCCTTCTTCAGGTTGGGTGGAAGCTGGAATAGCGTAGGGCCGAGCCGGTCCCCGAGCACGTTGGCGGTGCGCAGGAAGTACTCGAGCGAGTCGTCCTCGATCTTGAGCCGGGCGTAGTGGGTGATCCTCTGGGAGGCCTTGAGCACAAATCTGAACGTCTCCGGCACCTGCGCGGCCCAGTCCAGCAGCACCCGCTCGGACGGCATCCGGTAGAAGGTGTTGTTGATCTCCACCGCCGGCAGGCGGCTGGCGTAGAAGCGCAGCATCTCCGCGGCCGGGAGCTTGGCCGGATAGAACGCGCCCTTCCACTCCCTGTAGGCGTAGCCGCTGGTGCCGACGAAGACCCGCACGCTTTCCTCCTGTCTCGCTGTCTGAAATTGAACCGCCCGGGCGGCGTTGCCAATCGGTGGGTCGGGCGCTAGGATGCGGGCTCGTTTCGGTCCGCCCGCACAGGGGTCAGTGATTCTCGCACTTCTGCTTGCTGCGTTCGCGGCCGGCGCCAGCCTGGCCGGCGACAGCGTGTCCGCCCGCGACATCACCGTCGCGGCGGGCGAGGTCGTGCGCGTCACTTCGGCGGGGACCGGTGCGCCGGTGGTGCTCGTGCCTGGCCTTTTTGGAAGCGCCTACGGGTACCGCAAGCTGGTGGGGCCGCTGGAGGAGCACGGCTACCGGGTCATCATCGTCGAGCCGCTCGGGACCGGGACGTCCGCGTATCCCAAAGGCGTGGACTACTCCCTCACGGCGCAGGCCGACCGCATCGCGAGCGCACTCGACACGCTCGGCGTGCGGCATGCCCTCGTGGTGGCGCACTCGGTCGGCGTGTCCATGGCGCTTCGCCTCACCTACCGCCGGCCCGAGTTGGTGCGGGGCCTGCTGGCGATCGACGGAGGTCCGGTCGAGGCGGCGGCCACGCCCGGGCTGCAGCACGCGATGAAATTCGCGGTGTTCCTCAAGCTGTTCATGGGGCACGGGACGCTGCGGAGAAAGGTGCGGCACGCCATGATCGAGAACTCGGGCGACACGACCTGGATCAGCGACTCGGTAGTCCAGGGCTACACCGCGGGACCCGGGCGGGACCTGCACCGGACCATCGATGCGCTGCACGCGATGGCCCGGTCGCACGAGCCCGCGCTCCTGAGCGCGCATCTCGCCCAGATCAGGGTCCCGGTGCGGCTGCTCGTGGGAACGGCCCCGCACGGGACCGCGATCACACCGGATGAGATCACCGAGCTCAAGCGGGCGATCCCCGATTTCGGGGTGGACAGCATTCCCGGCTCGGGCCAGTTCATCCACGAGGAGCAGCCGGCGGTCGTCCTGGCAGCGGTGGCGCGATTGGATGGGGAGAGCCGTTAGCCATTAGCTGATAGCTAACGGCTAACGGCTATTAGCTCCTTATACTCCCTCAGGTGCCTCACCGCATCCCGTTTTTTCCCCGCCTTCTCATAGAGTAATGCCAGGTTGTAATGCGCGTCGGCGAAGCGGGGGTCGGCCTCCAGCGCGCGCTCGTAAGCTGCGATCGCGTCCGTGGTGCGGCCGAGGTCGTCGAGCGCCGTGCCCAGGTTGAACGCCGCGGTCGGATGCTGGGGGTCCGTGGCCAGGGCGGCCAGGTACTGTCCCACCGCCTCCGGTGCCCGGCCGTCCTCCTGTAGCAGCCGCCCGAGATTCACCCGGGCGTCCGCGTGCCGGGGCTCGAGCGCCAGCGCGCGCTCGTACGCCTCGCGCGCCTGGGCCGGCGCCACCGCTTCCAGATCGCTCCCAAGCTCGAACCACTCCCCGGCGTCGAGGGCGACTTCCGCCCGGCGCGCTTCACGCACGATCCGCCGGGCCACCGGCGCCGCACGGGTCGCCAGCTCGGCCACCGAGAAATCCAGCACCAGCTGACCCGACTCCGGGTTCCATGCCGCTTGCCCGTCGCGCACCACGACGCGGTCCCCTTCAGCGGTAATCCGGACCTCGCTCAAGCTCCGGCCGCGGGGCAGCTGGCGCAGGAGCCGTTTGAGCGCCCGATGGATCCGCCCGCCCGGAATCCGGGCGTCGGCGAGAGCCTTGGCCGTGCGGAGGAGGACGAGGTCCTGGAAGGAGAAGCGGTAGGCGTTCCGCGGCCCGCGCTCGGGCGCGAGGAACCCTGCGCGGGCCTGCCCGCGCACCTGGGCCGGCGACAGGCCGAGAAGCCGGGCCACGTCGCGGGTGGTGTAGGATTTCATGGGGAGGCTGCTAACGGCTAACGGCTTCTTACGCCCTCTTCCTCTTGGCTGGCTTTGCCTCTTCGACTGCCCGTTTGGCGGGCTTGCGCCCGGCGGGCGTCGCGGCGCTCTTCTTGGCGAGGCTCGCCTTCAGCGCGTCCATCAGATCGATGATCTTGGCCTGCGGCGCTTCCTGCGGCTCGGCGGTGATCTCCTGGCCGTCCACCTTCTGCTGGATGGCGGCGAGGATGCGGTCCCGCACCTGATCGTGATACTGCTCGGGGTGGAACTCGTCCGTAGCCGACTGCTCGATCAGCTGCTGGGCCAGCGTGAGCTCGGCCGGCTTTACGGTCACCTCTGGAATCGGGACGTCCTTCGCGCTCCGGATCTCGTTGGCGTAGTGCAGCTGCTCCATCGCCAGCACACCGTCCATCGGACGGACCAACACCAGGTACTGCTTGCCCCGGGCGGAATACTGGCCCACGGCCGCGCGCCGGGTTTTCTCCAGCGCCTCGGTGAGGAGCGTGTAGGCCCGCTCGCCGCCCTTGTCAGGACCGAGATAATAGGTCCGGTCGAGGTAGATCCGGTCCACCTTCGCGAGCGGCACGAACTCGGCGATGTCGATGGCGTTGGTGGCCTTCTCGTCCAGCGCCTTCAGCTCCTCCGGCGAGAAGAGCACGTACTGGCCCTTGGCGAACTCGTAGCCCTTGGCCATGTCGTCCCGCTCGACGATCTCGTTGTCCTTGGGACAGATGTACTGCTGCTTGAGGCGGGTACCGCACTTCTTGTGCAGCAGGTTGAAGCTCACCGCGGCGGCCGTCTCGCTCGAGGAAAAGAGGGAGACCGGGACCGAGACGAGCCCAAAGGAGATGGTGGCGGAGGCGATAGGGCGGGCTGGCATAGGACAGAGACGATAGGGCGTTTCCGCTGCCCGCGCAACGGGGCGGCCTGTTTACCGTTCACCGTTTACCGTTCACCTTACTCCGATGCCCTCCCGCCATCCGGATCCCCTAGCCCCCTACCGGGCCAAGCGCTCCCTCCCGCAAACGCCGGAGCCCGCCGGCACCGTCGGCCCCGGGCCCGAGGGGGCGGGGCTCCTGTTCGTGGTCCACAAGCACGCCGCACGGCAGCTTCACTTCGACCTCCGGCTCGAGATGGAGGGCGTGCTCCATTCGTGGGCCGTGCCGAAGGGGCCGTCGTACGACCCGGCCGACAAGCGGCTCGCGGTGCACGTCGAGGATCATCCGATCGAGTACGGCGACTTCGAGGGGCTCATCCCCGAGGGGAACTACGGCGCCGGCGCCGTGATCGTCTGGGATCGCGGGCAGTGGGTGCCCCACGGCGATCCGATGGAAGGCTTGGAGAAGGGCAAGCTGCTGTTCGAGCTGCGCGGCTTCAAGCTGCGCGGCATGTGGACCCTGGTGAAGCTCAAGAAGAGCGAGCGCGACTGGCTCCTCATCAAGGAGCGCGACCAGTACGTTCGCAGTCCCGGGACCGATTTTCCCGAGGGGTCGGTCCTCTCGGGACTGACGGTGGAGGACCTCAAGGAGGGGCACAGCCCCGCGGACGCGGTTCGCCGCGAGCTCACCCGGCTGCGCACGCCGGCCCGGCCGCTGAAGCCGGAGACGCTGGAGCTGATGCTCGCCGAGACGGCGGACCGGCCGTTCTCCCGGCCGGGATGGGTGTTCGAGCTCAAGCTCGACGGCTATCGGATCCTCGCCGCCAAAGACGGTCCGCTCGTCCGGCTCCTCTCCCGGAACGGCAACGACCTGGCCGCCAGCTTTCCCGAGGTCGTGCGCGCGGTGTCGGCCCTGCCGTTCGAGCGCGTGCTGCTCGACGGCGAGATCGTGACCCCGGACGACGCCGGTCGCCCCAGCTTCCAGCGGCTTCAGGGGCGGGCCCGCCTGCGGCGCTCGCTCGACGTGCGTCGCGCCGCGATCGAAATGCCGGCCACCTTCTACGCGTTCGATCTGCTCGGCTTCGAGGAGTTCGACCTCCGCCCGCTGCCGCTCACCGACCGGAAGCGGGTGCTGCAGAAACTGCTTCCGGGCGCGGGCGTGCTGCGGTACCTGGAGCACTTCGAGCGGGATGGCGAGTCGCTGTACGAGCGGGTGCAGGGGCTGGGTCTCGAGGGCGTGATCGGCAAGAAGGCCGACTCGCCCTATCGGGCGGGGCGGTCACCCTCGTGGCTCAAGATCCGCACTCGCAAGACCGAGGACTTCGTGGTCGTCGGGTTCACCTCGCCCAAGGGAACGCGGGAGGGGTTCGGCGCGCTGCACCTGGGGCAGTACGTGGAGGGGAAGCTGGTGTATGCGGGCCGGGCCGGCAGCGGCTTCAGCGGCAAGCAGCTCGCCGAGACCCGGGCCGAGCTGGAACGGCTCAAGCGGAAGACGCCGGCCTGCGAGGGGCCCGTGCCGAAAGACAAGGGGACGACCTGGGTGGAGCCGGAGATCGTCTGCGAGGTGGAGTACACCGAGTGGACGGACGAGGGTTTGCTCCGCCAGCCGGTCTTCGTGCGCTTCCGCGACGACAAGCGGCCGACGGCGGTCACCCGCGCGCCGCGCCCGACGGACGGCCAGGACACGACCGACGCCGCCGATCCGTCCGACCCGGTGGCGGGGCTCGCGCCCGGCGGGCCGGTCGAACGGCAGGTGGTCTTCTCCAACCTGGGCAAGATCTTCTGGCCTGCCGAGCGGTACACCAAGGGCGATCTCATCGACTACTACCGCACGATCTCGCCCTGGCTGCTGCCGTACCTCAAGGATCGGCCGGTGGTGCTCACTCGCTATCCCGACGGCATCGAGGGGAAGTCGTTCTATCAGAAGGACGCGCCGGTCTTTGTGCCCCAGTGGATCCGCACCCAGCGGATGTGGAGCGAGCAGACCCAGCGCGAGATCGACTACTTCATCTGCGACGACGTCGAGTCGCTGCTCTACCTGGCCAACCTCGCCGCGATTCCGCTACACGTCTGGGCCAGCCGGGTGCCGACGCTGGACCGCCCCGACTGGTGCGTGCTCGATCTCGATCCCAAGGGCGCCCCCTTCGAGCACGTGGTCCAGGTGGCGAAAGCCGCCCGGGCCCTGTGCGAGCAGATCGAGCTGCCCAGCTTCGTGAAGACCAGCGGCTCGTCGGGGCTGCACATCCTGCTTCCGCTCGGGCGCCAGTGCACCTACGAGCAGTCGCGCTCTCTGGGCGAGCTGCTCGCCCGCGTGCTCGTGTCCGGGCTGCCGGAGATCGCCACCATCACCCGGGCCGTCTCGCGCCGGGGCGGCAAGGTGTACGTGGACTATCTCCAGAACATCGCCGGGCAGCTGATCGCCGCACCGTTCAGCGTGCGGCCGCTGCCGGGCGCGCCGGTCTCGACGCCGCTCGAGTGGCGCGAAGTCACCGACCGGCTCGACATCCGGAGCTTCACCATCCGCACGGTGCCGGAGCGGATGAAACGGCGGAAGACCGACCCGCTCCGTGGGGTGCTGGACGAGGCGCCCAACCTGGCCCGTGCCCTCGAGCGGCTGTCGGAGCGGGTGTGACCGCGCTCGACATCCAGGTCGGGGAGCGGGTCGGGCGGGTGTCGGCGCTGCTCGAGCTGCCGCCGGATGCGCGGGCGCTGTACGTGCTGGCGCACGGGGCGGGTGCCGGCATGCATCACCGGTTCATGGAGGCGATCACCGCCGGCCTCGCCGCGCGGCGGATCGCGACGCTGCGCTACCAGTTCCCCTATATGGAGGCGGGCGGACGCCGGCCCGATCCGCCCGGGGTGCTGGAGGCGACGGTGCACGCCGCCGTGGCCCGCGCCGCCCAGGCGGCGCCGGCCCTGCCGCTCATCGCCGGCGGCAAGTCGCTGGGCGGGCGCATGACCTCTTCGGCGGCGGCCAAGGGTCCGCTCCCCGGCGTTCGCGGGCTCGTCTTCCTCGGGTTCCCGCTCCACGCGCCGGGGAAGCCGGGCATCCAGCGTGCAGCGCATCTCGAGCGGGTGCAGATTCCGATGCTCTTTCTGCAGGGGACGCGGGACGCACTGGCCGACCTGTCGCTCATCCGCGGCGTCTGCGAGCGGCTCCCCCGCGCGACACTGCACGTGGTCGAGGGCGGCGACCACTCCTTCGCGGTACTCAAGCGCTCGGGCCGGACGGAGGCGGATGTGATGGCGGAGCTCGTCGAGACGATCGTGGCCTGGATGACGCGCGAGGGCATCGCGTGAGCGACGCGTTCGATCCGACCCCGGAGCAGCGGAAAGCCGTAGAGGCGCCGCTCGGGCCCGTGCTGGTGGTGGCCGGGCCCGGTGCCGGGAAGACCTACTGCCTGATCGCGCGGATCGAGCGGCTGATCGCGCACCACGGCATCGCCCCGGCCCGGATCTGCGCAGTGACGTTCACCAACAAGGCCGCGGAGGAGATCGCCGCGCGGCTGCACCGGACCCTCGGCCGGGCGGGGGAGGAAGTCACCCGGGGGACGCTGCACTCGCTCTGCCTCGACCTGCTGCGCCGGCACGCGGAGGCGGCGGGCCTCCGGCGGGGCTTCGGCGTGGCCGACGAGGACTACCAGCGCACGGTGCTCCGGCGGCTTCGGGTGCGCGACGAGCGGCAAGGTCAGCTGCTCACGCTCTTCGGTCGCCACCGCTTCGACCGATACCCGCTCACCGCCGGCGATGCGGCTCTGTTCGAGGAGTATTGCCGGACGCTGCGGTCGCGAAACCTGGTGGACTTCGACGATCTCGTGACGCTGGCCGAGCGGCTCCTGCGGGAGGATCCGGTTGCCGCGGCGGCGGAGCGGGGCCGGTACGACCACGTGCTGGTGGACGAGTTCCAGGACCTGAACCTCGCGCAGTACGGCGTGGTCGAGCGGCTCGCCGCCGACCACCGGAACGTCTTCGCCGTGGGCGACGACGAGCAGTCGATCTTCTCCTGGACCGGTGCCGATCCGGGCATTTTCGGCCGTTTCCGCGACGATTTCGGGGTGACGCAGCCGGTCGTGCTCGACTGGAACCGCCGCTGCTCGGTGCAGATCTTCGAGGCCGCCCGGCGGCTGGTGGAGCGGAACCCGACGCTGTTCGAGAAACGGATCGAGGCGCGCCGCGACTCGGACTACGACGTCGTCGCCTACGGCTTCGAGGACGAGGCCGCCGAGGCGGAGTGGCTCGTCGCCGACCTGCGGGAGGACCAGGCGCGCAGCGGAACAAACTGGGGCGAGTACGCGGTCCTCTACCGGAAGCACAGCGTGGGACGGTTCCTCGAGACCCGGCTGCTCGAGGCCGGTGTTCCCTGCCGCCTGGCCCGGGGCCAGGCGCTGCTGGACGACAGGGTGATCGCGCACGTCGTTGCCTCGCTCCGGATCGTGCGGCGGCCGGACGACGCCGTTGCCGTGGAGGCCCTGGCCGAGCGGATGCTGCCGGCTCCGTTCCTCGAGCGGCTCCGGGCGGCCGATCCGGGCAGCGATCTGCTCACCGCCTTGCGCGCGTTCGGACGGACGCGACGCAAGGGCGACGCGGAGCGGGACGCCGCGTGGAGCTTCGTCTATACCGCGGAGAACCTGCGCGCGCTCCGACGGGCGCATGAAACCCTGGAGGCCGTGGTGAGCGAGCTGCTCACCCGCCGGATCGGCCCATACAGGAATTTGCTCGCGGAGCGGCACCAGGAGCTGAGCGACCCGGCAGATTTCCCCGGGGCGGACGCGCTCGCCCGGACCCTCGACGCCGCGGGCCGCTCGGGCGCGCGCATCTGGCTCGAGCCGGAGCGGGGCGTCGAGATCGCGCTCCAGGGAATGCTCCGGAAGGCCGGCGTGCCCAACGTCGCCCGGCGCATGCCCGGAGACCGCCCCGCGCCCGAGGAGCCGGTTCTCCGGCCGGGAGACGCGCCCGGCAGCTGGCCACTGCTGGTCTTCAAGGCGCTCCAGCTGCTCCATTCCAGGGCCGTCCCGGCGGACCTGGGCGACTGCGTGGTGTTCGATCTGGAGACCACCGATCTCGACGTCACCGCCTGCGAGATCGTCGAGATCGCGGCCGCGCGGGTGCGGGACGGCCGGGTCGTGGCGCAGTTCCGGGAGATGGTGGGCGGCACGCGCCCGATCTCGCCCCAGGCGCGGAGGATCCATGGCTATGGTGACGCTGACCGTTTGGGCGCGCCGGACTTCGGCGAGGTGTGGCCCAGATTCCGGGCGTTCGGGGGCGTCGACCTGCTCGTGGCCCACAACGGCCAGAAGTTCGACGTCCCCGTCCTCCGGCGTCTCGCCGCGCCGCTCGGCGGCGCCCACGACCTCACGTTTTTCGATACCTATCCGCTGGCCAGGATGCTGCTGGACGAGAGCGCGCGGCTCGAGGATCTGGCGCACCGGTTCGACGTGCCGCTCGCCCGCGCGCACCACGCCCTCGACGACACACTGGCGCTGGCCGGCGTGCTGGGCCGGCTGGAGGAGCTCAAGCGCGCGCGCGGACGGAAGGCGGCCCTGGTCCAGCTGCTCGGGTTTCTGGGCCTGGCCCTCGCGCTGGAGCAGCCGGACACGACCGCCGAGATCAAGCTTCTCCGCGAGCTGGCTCTGCCGCCCGCGCTGGGTCGTTATAGTGATTGCCTCGAGCTGTACGCCGCCGAGCTCGAAGCGGGGGCACCGGGTGCGCCGCCGGTGGACGAGGTGATCGAGCGGCTGGGAGGAGTGCGATTGATGGAGCGGATCAGGGCCGAGCGGACCCCGGCGGAGCGCTACCCCGAGGCGGTCGCACGGCTCGCGGCCCTCGTCGGCGCGAGCGAGGGTGCGACGCTGGATGACCGGATCGACCGACTGGTCGAGCGGGTGGCCCTGTCCAGCAGCGACGGCGTGGAGGCGGATCCGGCGCGGGTCAGCCTTCTCACGCTCCACTCCACCAAGGGGCTCGAGTTCTCCCGGGTCTACGTCGTCGGGGTCGAGGACAACCAGCTGCCGGGCTGGCGCGAGCTGCAGGAGCAGCGGGAGAAGGAGATCCAGGAGGCCCGGCGGCTGCTGTACGTCGGCATGACCCGGGCGAAGGACCGGCTCATCCTCACCCGGGCGGAGCGGCGCGATGGGCGGTCCGCCGGGGGCGATCTCTTCCTCCGTGACGCGGGCCTCGCCACGCTCTCGCCGAGGGTGGCCCGGTGACCGGCCGGCCGCCCCCACTCGAGCGGGGGGAGATGCCGTTCCTCGATCACCTCGAGGAGCTGCGCTGGCGCATCATCTGGTCGCTCGCGGCGGTAACGACCGGCGTTGGCCTGGCGATGATCGTGCTGCTCAACGTGGACGTGATCGGCTGGCTGGAGCGGCCGATACTCCCGTACCTCAATGGGCATCATCTGGTCTTTACCCACCCGGGCGATCCCTTCCAGATCATCCTCCAGGCGTCCGTCGGCCTTGGCCTCCTGCTGGCATTGCCGGTGATTCTCTACCAGCTCTGGTCCTTCATCGCGCCGGCGCTCTACCGCCACGAGCGGAGTATCGGGCTCGGCGTCACCGGCGCGGCCGTGCTCCTCTTCGTGAGCGGCGCGTCCCTGGGCTACTTCGTGGTGCTACCGCTCGCGATTCCCTGGCTCATGGGCTTCGGCGGCTCCTCGCTCGAGCCGATGATCACCGCGGGCGACTATTTCGGCTTCGTATTCAGCCTGGTGCTCGCGTTCGGCGTGGCATTCGAGCTCCCGGTCGTGATCCTCGGCCTCGCGGCGCTCGGCATCGTGACGCCGGAGTTTCTCAACCGCTATCGCCGCCACGCCATCGTGGGCGCGGTCATCATCGGCGCGTTCCTCACGCCGGGCGACCTGGTGTGGACCACGATCGCCATGGCGGTCCCGCTCTATCTGCTGTACGAGCTCAGCATCGTGCTGTCGTACGGGGTCCGCCGCCGTCGGCTGCGTCGGGAGGCGGCGGCCGCGGCCGAATCGGCGGACGCCGGCGAACCGGCGGACCCCGGGCGTTGACGCGGGAGGCGACGCGCCTGCCCGGGAGTGCTTGCGCGCCGGATCTGAAGATGATACAGTCGTATCATCACCGAGGTACTGTTGTGATAGTCGTCGGAGCGAAGGGGAGGCTCCATGCTCCGCTGGATACGCCGCCTGGCGGCCCGCGCCGCCGCCGGGCAGGGCTCGACGCCGGTGCCGTCCGGGCCGCTCCTGCTCGATGCCTGGCTGCGGCTCGGCCGGGTCCCCGGCGCCGCCGAGCCGCTGGAGACCCGGATCGAGCTGCTGGTCGGCCAGCTGTCCGCCGAGCTGAGCGGATGCCGCTGGTGCATCGAGGGCGGCCGGCATCGCTGCCGCAGGGCGGGCCTCGCGGCGGAGGCGCTGGGCTCGCTCCACGCTCCGGGGGACGCGCGGTGCTTCTCGGAACTGGAACAGGTGGCGCTCGCCTTCGCGGCCGCGGTTGCCCAAGGTGCGGCCACCGACGGCCTGGTATCCGGCCCCGCGCTGGTCGCGGCCCGGCGACACTTCCGGGAATGCGAGATCGTACGGCTCACGGTCCTGGCCGCCGGCGAGCACTTTGGGGATGGCCTCGCGGACCGGCCCGGCGCCGACCCCCGTCCGTCCTTCCCGATCTCCGTCCGAGGCCTGTCATGACGCACCGGTTCCGCTCCCTGCTCCCGCCGTTCGCCCTTACGCTGCTCGTGGCCGGGCTGCGGCCCGGCTCGGCCGCGCTCGCGCAGGCGTCTCCGTCGGCCGACCAGTCGATCGCCATCCACTACCGAGACACGGCCGACCGGCTGATCGACGCGGCGCTCGCGGACAGCACGGCGTACCAGCGCCTCGGGCGCATGGTGGACACGTTCGGCAGCCGCCTCAGCGGGTCCGCCAGCCTCGAGCGGGCCATCGACTGGGTCCTTGCGGAGATGCGGGCGGACGGACTCGATGGCGTGCGGGGCGAGCCGGTGATGGTTCCCCACTGGGTGCGGGGCGCGGAATCGGCGGAGCTGCTCGAGCCGCGGCGGTACTCGCTCCACGTCCTCGGGCTGGGCGGCAGCGTGGGAACCCCGCCCGCGGGGATCAGGGCGCCGGTGCTGGTGGTCGGCAGCTTCGACGAGCTGAGCCGGCGTGCGGCCGAGGCGAAGGGCCGGATCGTTCTGTTCGACGTGCCCTTCGACACCACGGTCGCGCCGTTCAGCGCATATCGCGCGGCAGTGCAGTACCGGGTCCGAGGGGCGTCCGCCGCGGCGAAGGTCGGGGCCAGGGCCTGCCTGATCCGCTCGGTTGCCTCCTTCTCGATCCAGAGTCCCCACACCGGCGTCATGCACTACGACTCGAGCGTCGCCCGGATCCCCACCGCCGCACTCGGCGTCGAGGACGCGGCGTTGCTGCACCGGCTCCAGGACCGCGGCCAGACCGTGGTCGTTCAGCTCAGGATGGACGCGCGCACGCTGCCCGATGCCCCGTCGCGCAACGTCGTGGCGGAGCTACGCGGCACGGAGCGGCCCGACGAGGTCGTGGTCGTCGGGGGGCACATCGACTCGTGGGACGTCGGGCAGGGCGCGATGGACGACGGGGGCGGCGCATTCGCCGCGTGGCACGCCCTGCGCCTGATGCAGCGGCTCGGGCTCCGGCCGCGACGGACGGTGCGGGTGGTGCTCTGGACCAACGAGGAAAACGGCGGCCGGGGGAACCTGGCCTATCGCGATCGATACGCCGGCGATCTCGGCAAGCACGTCCTCGCGATCGAGTCCGACAACGGGGTCTTCGCGCCGAGCGGCTTCGGCGTGAGCGGCTCCGACTCGGCGAGGGCGGTGGCGGAGCAGGTGGGCGCGTTGCTCGCGCGGATCAAGGCGGGGACAGTCGAGCGGGAGACCGACGGCCCCGAAGCGGACGTCGAGCCCCTGGTGGATCGGGGCGTGCCGGGCATGGGGCTCAAGGTGAACGCCTCGCGCTACTTCTGGTATCACCATTCGGCCGGCGACACCTTCGACAAGATCGACGCGGGAAACCTGGCCCGCTGCGTCGCGGCGCTGGCGGTGATGGCCTACGTCGTCGCCGACCTGCCGGAGCCGCTGCCGCGATGAGCCGGGCCGCCGCGTCCGGTGAGGCGGTGGCCGGCCGCTGGCTGCTGCTGATCCACCAGCTCCCGCCCAAGCCCGACTACTTCCGGGTCAAGATCTGGCGGCGGCTCCAGCGCGTGGGAGCCGTCGCGATCAAGAACTCGGTGTACGTGCTCCCCTGCACCGATCAGGCGGCGGAAGATTTCCAATGGGTGCGGCGGGAAATCGTGGCGGGCGGGGGCGAGGCCTCGGTGTGCCGTGCGTCGTTCGTGGACGGGCTGTCCGACGCGCAGATCGAAACCCTCTTCCGCGCCGCGCGCGACGCCGAGTATGCCGACGTCGCGCGCCAGGCGGAGGACCTGCTCCGGACCGCGCCGGCCGGCCGGCGGCTCGAAGGCCCCGCCCGCGCCGACGTCGAGAACGGTCTGGCCCGGCTCCGCCGGCGCACGGGCGAGATCTCCGCCGCCGACTTCTTCGGGGCGCCGGCGGGGGGGATGGCGGAGAGCGCGCTCCAGCGGGTCGAGGCCCGGCTTCGCCCGCCCGCAGGAAAGGCGCGCAAGCGGGACGAGGGCGCTCGGCTCCGGCCCGGCCGGGTCTGGGTCACTCGCCGGGGGGTGTACGTGGACCGGATCGCGAGTGCGTGGCTGATCCGGCGCTTCGTCGATCCCAAGGCACGGTTCCGGTTCGTGGCGTCGGACTATCGGCCGGCGCCGGGCGAGGTCCGGTTCGACATGTTCGAGGCCGAGTACACCCACGAGGGCGACCGTTGCACCTTCGAGACGCTGGTCGCCCGCTTCGCGCCGGCCGACGTGGCGCTCCAGGCGATCGGCGAGATGGTGCACGACATCGACTGCAAGGACGCCAGGTTCGGGCGCCCGGAAACGCCGGGGCTCGAGCGCCTGATCGCGGGGATGGCGCGCGCCCAGCAAGCCGACGACGATCGCCTCGCTGCCGGGGCCGCGGCCTTCGACGCGCTGTACGAGTCGTTCGCCGGAGGCTCGGCGGTCCGGAAACCCGTACGGTCTCGGCCGAAGCGGCGCAAAGCCCGGCCCAGCCGCACCGCTACCCGCGTCCCTTGAACTTCGGCAGCTCGTCGCGGTGCCGGCGCAGGAACTCCTCGTAGATGTGGGAATCGGCGTAGTCCCGCGTCTCGGCGATCCGGTCTCCCACGAACCGGATGACCACGCAGGTCCGCTGGTCCATGACGTCGTCCGGATGGGTCTTGAGCCAGCTCCGCTCGCGAATCTCGACGATCACCCGCTCGTCCGCCTCGTACCACACCCGCCAGACGTCCTCGTAGCCCCAGTCGGCAGCGCCGAGGCCGAACTCCCGGTTCTCGAACGCCCGGAGAACGGCGGCGCGACCCTTCCACTCGCCACCGAGCGGGGGCGCGCCGGCCACCCAGTACGTGATGTCGTCGGTGAACAGCCGGCCCACCTCGTCCATCTTCCCGGCAAAGAGCGCGGCCTCGTAAGCCCTGGCGGTGTCCAGGCGGGCACTCATCGGGCCGTCTCCGTGTCCGCCGGCTCGGCCGGCGCCCCGCCGCCGGCCATCGGGTTGGCCTTCCGGCCGGCGCGCTCCATCGGCCGGGACAGCTCCGGGCGATGCCTGTCGATCACGGTCCAGAAGTCGAGCGCGCGGTCGAGCAGCTCGTGCGCGGCCGTTCGCAGGGCGTCGCTCGCCTTCACCTGCCGGACGTTGTTCTCCATGTCCTCGGCGTCCCAACCGCGGGAGTGCGCGATGAAGGGGAACGCGGGAAAGACGAAGCCGAGCTCGCTCCAGAACGTGAGCATGCTGCCGGCGACGGCCTGAATGTTGTCCTGGCCCCCGGTGATGATGAACCCGGCCACCTTGTTGGTGATGAGCACGCGGTTGGCGATCGTGATCTGGTTCTGAATGCAGTTGAGCCGCTCCGCCATCTTGTGGTAGAGCGACGACGCCGTGCCCCAGCGGATCGAGGTCGAGATCAGCACCACGTCGGCCCAGTGCACGAGCCCCTCGTACACCGGCGTGAGCTGATCGTCCGGGTCGCGCTCGGTGATCGCGCAGGGCCAGGTACACGCGGGCGCGGCCTTGGAGTAGTTGCCCTCGCACGGCCGGAAGGCGAGATCCCGCAGCTGGATCAGCTGGGTGTCGGCCCGGCGGGTCTCCTCGGCGTGGGTCAGCGCGTGGCTGAGCAGGGCCTCGGATGTCGAGAACCGCGGGTTGCTCTCGTCCATGGCGGTGGTGGAGATGCCGAGGACGCGGGGTGGGGCGCCCGGTGGCTTGAGGTGCGGCTCGAGCAGGTGGGAGGGCTTGTGCTTGAGGAGCCGGCGGGGCATGTCGGGCGGCAGCTTCAGATAAACCTGGTCGCCCCGCTCTTCGACGGCGTACACGGGAACCTGCTCCTCGTCGTAGCCCTCCGGGCCCTTGCCGGTGATCACGCTGTACTCCCAGGCGTGCCAGGGACACATGACGAACTCGCCGCGAACCCGGCCCTCGGACAGCGGGCCCCCGCGATGATTGCAGATGTCGGAGATCACCCGGAAACGACCTTCATGAAGGAACACGGCGACCCGATGGCGCTCGACCCTTACCGAGAAGGGAACGCGGGCGAGTAGCTCCTCCCTCGTGCCGAGGCGGTGCCAGGTCTCCATGAGGTTTTCTCCGAAGGAAAGGTGGCCGAACCGATCTCTTGACGGGTGCGGACGGGAGGCCAAAGTTGGGCGCCCACCCAGACAATCGGAGGGCCCATGTACGCATCCATCCGCAGCTATTCACTCAAGGCCAACGCCAGCCGCGCCAACCTCGAGAAACTGGCACACCAGGTCGAGCATGACTTCGTGGGCAAGATCGAGCGGCTCCCCGGCTTTCACGGATACCACATGTGCAGCGCCGAGGGGCGCTTGCTGACGATCAGCCTGTTCGAGACCAAGGCCAGCGCGACCGAATCGGCACGCATCGCCGCGGAGTTCGTGAAGAACACCAAGCTGCCCCTGGCCCTGGGCGCGGTCGAGGTCACGGAAGGCGAGCTGCTGATCTCGCGGGAGGCACATCGGGAGGTCGGCGCGCACTAGGCCGCAGCGAAGGTAGCCTCCGGAGCTAGCGGCCGGCAGGCGGCGGCGCGCTCAACTGCGCCACCGCATTCTCCAGGGCGTCGGCCGGCAGCGTTCCCTGCGCGAGGCGCGGTGTGCCGCCGCCCCGGCCGCCCGCAGGCGCCAGCACACTGCGAAGCATTGCGGCCGCATCGCAGCCCGAGTCCTCCGCCGCCGCCACCACGAGGCCCGGCGGATTGGCGGCCACGCCTATGAACAGCGCGTGGGGGAACGCCGCGACGGCCTGGCCGAGACCGCGGAGTCGCTCGACCCCACGGTCGTCCCGCACCACGACTCGCCGCACGCCATCCGCAGCGGCGACCGCCCCGCCGTACAGCTCGGTCGCCCGGTAGCGATCCAGCTCGGTCTCGAACGCCCGACGGGCGGTCGCGGCCTCCTTGAGCTCGGCCCGTTGCGCCTCCGCCAGCAGGGGCAGCTCCTCGGCCGCGGCCGAGTACTGAGCGGAGAGCCGGGAGAGCAGCTCCTGGTCCGCCCGTGCCCGGCCGACCGCGCGCAGACCGCAGAGAAACTCGAGCCGCACGGATTTCCGCACCCGCTCCGTCCTCCGGATCAGGATCACTCCGATCTCGCCGGTCGCGCATACGTGGGTGCCGCCGCAGGCGCTCCGGTCGAGATCCTGGATGGTGACGATGCGGAGGACGCCGGTCCGGTCGGGGGCCTTCCGAAGCCCTTGCACCGTCCCGGCGTCCTCGAAGCCAACCGACACCGGCCGGTTCTCGGTGACCGCGATGTTGGCCCGGGTCTCCGCCTCGGCGATCTGCTCCGACGCAAGCCCGGGCACGTCGAGATCGAGCGTGGCCATGGCCGGGCCGAAGTGCACGCTCATCGTGTGCGCTCCGTAGAGGTCGTCCAGCACCGCCGAGAGCAGGTGTTGGCCCGTGTGCTGCTGCATGTGGTCGAACCGCCGGGCCCAGTCCACCTCGCCGGTGAGAGGTCCGTCGGGGGCCGGTGCCGCCAGCAGGTGCGCGATCCGCTCGCCCTCGTCCACCACGTCAACGACCGCGGCGCCGCCGAGTCGCCCGGTATCGTGCGGCTGACCACCGGAGGTGGGGTAGAACGCGGTGCGGTCGAGATAGACGCGGCGGCCTTGGTCCGCGCGCTCGAGCACCGTTGCCTCGAAGCCGGTCAGGTAGGCGTCGCGGTAGTAGAGTCGCTCGGTCACGCTGGAATGACTATAGTCTCGAGGCTATGCGCGGAAGATCTCTGATCGCGAGGCTCTTGGCCGTCTGCTTTCTGGTGGCGACGGTCTACCTCTACAAGGCGCGGAATCCGGGTGCCGGGACGCCGCCGCCGAGCAGTGCCCCGGCCCCGGCCTCGGCCCCAGCCCCAGCAACGGCCACGGCTCCGGCACCGCCATCCACCGCTCCGGCGGGTGACGGCGGGGCCGTCCTCGACGCGTTCCGGGAGCGGCGCTCCGGAGTCGAGGTCGAGGCGACGGGTGTGGTGACACGGAGCCTCCCCGACGATCTCGAGGGGTCGAAGCACCAGCGGTTCATTCTGCGCGTGGGAGATCAGACCGTGCTCGTTGCCCACAACATCGATCTGGCGCCGCGCGTCCCCGTCTCCGAGGGGGACACGGTTCAGCTCCGGGGGGAGTACGAGTGGAATCAGCTTGGCGGGGTGATTCACTGGACCCACCGGGATCCGGCGGGCAGACACCCGCCGGGGTGGATCCGGATCCGGGGGAGGCTCTACCAGTAGCCGTCCGCGGAGAGTCGGGTGCTAGACGGTGACCTCGGCGCGCGGACGACGGCGGGGCAGGGGAAGTGCCTCGGGTCCCAGGACGAGCACGAGGCCGAGCAGGATGATCGGGGTGGCAAGCAGGGTCCGCGCGCCGAGCGGCTCACCGGCGAGCCACCAGCCGAGGAGCAGAGCGACCACCGGGTTCACGTACGCGTACGTGGCGACGCGCGCCGGATCGACCACCGTCACGAGCCACGTGAAGCAGGTGAAGGCCAGCATCGAGCCGAAGACGACGAGGTAGCCCCAGGCCAGAACGGACGCGGCCGAGACGTGGTTGGGCTGGAACCGCGCCAGCTCGCCCCCGGCGAGTCCCACCCCCAGGGCCACGGCGCCGCCGGCCAGCATGCTCATGGCCGAGGCGAGCATCCCGTCACGAGGCAACCCCGCCCCACGCGTAAGCACGGAGCCCAGCGCCCACGACGCGGAGGCCAGGACCAGGGAGCCCATGCTGAGCAGGGGGACGCCCCTCGTTCCGTCACCCCGCCCGAGCATGAGGAGCGCGAGGCCGAGGAACCCGACCACGAGGCCGGCGAGCCGGCTTGCCCTGATAGGCTTTCCGCCCGGGCCCACCCGCTGGAACAGCGCCACCCATAGGGGCATGCCCGCCACGATCAGGGCCGCCAGCCCCGACGGGACGCGCTGCTCCGCCCAGCCGACGACCGCGTTCCCGCCCGCAACCAGCAAGGTGCCGATGCCGAGCGCCGCGAGCCATTCGCGCGGGCGCGGGGCGGGGGCGCCGCGGGCCCGGGCCCAGGCATAGAGCAGAAGACCGGCCACGATGAAGCGGGTGCCGGAAAGGAGGAAGGGCGGCAGCGTCGCCACCGCGACCCGAATGCCGAGATAAGTAGAGCCCCAGACGACGTAGACCACGGCGAAGGCCGCGAGGATGCGACCTTTCATCGCAGCGGAAGCTCCATCCGGATATTGGCGCGCCGGTACGCCACCGCGCCCAACGGGATCTCCCGGAATCCGAGCGAGCGGTACAGGGACAGCGCCGGCCCTAAGCTCCGGTGCGAGACCAGCTCCACCCGGTGCGCCCCCATGGTCCGCGCGAGCTCCACGAGCGCGGCGCAGAGCTGCCGGCCGAGGCCCCGGCCCTGCGCGCGGGGCGTCACCGCCATCTTGGCCAGCTCGAACTCGTGCGGGCCAACCGGGATCAAGGCACCGGTGCCGACGGGCTCGCTGCCGTCGAGTGCCATGAGGATCGCGCCGCCGGGCGCGAGCACGTGGGTCTCCGGGTCTCCGAGCACTCTGCGATCCTCCGGCTCCACCTCGAAGTAGGTGGCGATCCACTCGAGGTTGAGATCGCGGAACGCCGTCCGGTGCTCGGGCGCGTACGGGACGATGCGCGCGTTGCTCACCGCGGGGGTCGGCTCGGCCATGGCGGTCTCCCTGGGCCCGGCGGCTTGCCGGGCGCTGAATCGCAAGTTATCCTGGCTGCTGTAACCATAACAGTTTCAGCATATGACCACTGTGGCCAGTACAGTTGTCCGCCGGGCCCGCACCCGCCGCCGGGATCGCGTCCTCTATCAGCGCCTCGCCGACGAGCTGGTGGGCCTGATCGAGACTCGCACGCTCCGGACCGGCGACCGGCTCCCTTCGGTGCGCGCCTACAGTCGGCAGAAGCGCGTGAGCCTCGCCACCGTCCTCCGGGCCTACCAGCTGCTCGAGGACCGGGGCTATCTCGACGTGCGGCCCCAGTCGGGTCACTACGTGAGCGCCGCGCGAGCCCGGCAGGCTCCGTCGCCGTCGGTCGCCCGGCCGTCGTTCGCCAAGGAAGAGGTCCGGGTCGCCGATCTCGCGTGGGAGCTGCTCGCGCGGGTCAACGACAAGGGGCTGGCCCCGTTCGGGATCGCGACGGCGGCGCCGGAGCATTACCCCGCACGGCGGCTGAGCCGGATCCTGGCGCGGGTCGCCCGCGAAGCCGGCGTGGACGGGGTGGCGTACGCCGCTCCGGTGGGGCACGAGGCGCTGCTGCATCAGCTGGCCCGTCGCTCACTCGCGGCCGGGCTGGTGCTCCGGCCCGACGAGCTGCTCGTGACCAACGGCTGCACCGAGGCCATCCACCTGGCGCTCCGGGCGCTCACTCGGGCCGGCGACGTCCTCCTGGTCGAGTCCCCGTCCTACTACGGCTTTCTGGAGACCGCGGAGTCACTCGGGCTCCGGGTGGTCGAAGTGCCAACCGATCCGGAGACCGGCGTGTCGCTCGAGCACCTCGAGGCCGCCATCCGGCGGACCCGACCCCGCGCGTTCCTCACGAACCCCAACTTCCACAATCCGCTGGGGTTCGCCGTCCCGGACGAGCGGAAGCGGGAGCAGGTGGCCCTGCTCGCCCGGCATGGGGTCCCGGTGGTAGAAGACGACCTCTTCGGGGATCTCTACTTCGGCGATGCCCGGCCCGCACCCCTCAAAGCGTTCGACCAGACCGGAGACGTGATCCTGTGCTCGTCGTTCTCGAAGACGGTGGCGCCCGGGTATCGGGTGGGCTGGCTGGCGGCGGGGCGGCACTCTGAGCGGATCCGGAAGCTCAAGCTGGCAAGCTCGATCCACACCAACACGCTGGCCCAACTCACGCTGGCGGAGTATCTGAGCGGGGGTGGGGCGGAGCACCACCTGCGGCGGATCCGGCAGGCGTTCCGGGCCCAGGTGGCGGACTACACGGACGCAGTGGCCCGCTCGTTCCCGGAGGGGACCCGGGTCTCGCGGCCCCAGGGTGGGCATCTGCTCTGGATCGAGCTGGCACCCGGCAAGGACACGATGGAACTGTCGCGCCGGGCGCTGGCGCGCCGGGTGGGGATCGTTCCCGGAAGGCTCTTTTCGACAGGGGACACCTACGGTCACTGCTTCCGCCTGAACTGCGGCTTTCCACTCCGGGGCGGCTGGGAGGACGCGCTCGAGACGCTGGCCGGTCTGGCGAAGGAGCTCTAGCCTACCAGCGGGCGACTTTGAGCCGGTTATGCACTCCCTGCACGCCCGGCACGGTCCGGGTCACCTCTTCCGCGAGCCACTTCGCTTCCCGGCTGTCCACCCGCCCGACCAGGGTGACCTCGGCTTCCTCCACTTCGATCTCGACTTCGATCGCGTCGATATCCGGGTGGCCCATCAGGCGATCGCGGACCTCTTCCCAAATGCGTTCGTCGGCGCTCAGCTCGGAATCGTTACGTGCGGTCATGAGACGCCCCCCGCGGCAGCGGCTCTAGGGTCCGAGGCCATATATGCGAAGGACGCCGTCCTTCGGTCAAGCACCCGGGCCGCACGCGGTTCCGGCCGGGCGGGCCGGGGGTGTATCTTCCTCCGCCCGCGGCCGGCCCACCGGCGCGCGGGTCATCGACTCGAGGAGTGTTGCATGAAGGCTTCCGACATCCGCCGCGGCCACGTTCTGATGATCGACGGTGCCCCGTGTCGCGTGATGGATTTTCAACACCGCACCCCGGGCAATCTCCGGGCGTTCGTCCAGGTCCGGCTGCGCAACCTGACCTCCGGCAACACGTTCGATACCCGCCTGAGCGCCACCGAGTTCGTGGACGACGCCCGGCTGGACACCAAGGAATTGCAGGTGCTGTACCGGGATACGAACGGGTTGCACGTGATGGACAACCAGTCCTACGACCAGTACAGCCTGGATGACGAGATCGTCGGCGACGCGGGCCAGTGGCTCGAGTCGGGGATGACGTTCATCGTCGAGTGGTTGAACGGCCGCCCCATCGGCATCGAGCTGCCATCCGTGGTGGAATTGGGGGTGGTGGAGACCGCGCCCATCATGAAGACCGCCACCAAGACGGCGAGCACCAAGCCGGCCAAGCTGAGCAACGGCGTCACCATCCAGGTGCCCGAGTTCGTCGGGGAGGGCGATCGGGTGCGGGTGAATCCGCGAGAGGGAGTGTACCTGGAGAGGGCGAAATAGCCGTTAGCCATTAGCTGCCCTCCCCGTTTCACCCTGCGGCGCTTGTGTGCGCGGCTCTTGCGCCGGCGCGTCTCTCTGGTATCCTGCACTACATCGGGTTCCGGAGGTCGCATGCGCACTTCGTCCGTTCTGCTGTTTCTGCCGGGAATTGTCATCCTCGCCGCCTGTAGCGCTCAGCGGACCGAGCCGGCCCACCGCGACCTCACCCTCTTGGCTCCGGACAACGAGGCCCTTCCCGCGGTCGTCTCGGCGCGAGAGCTGGGCGTGACCCGGATCGAGCCGGGCCCGACCGACGAGGCGTCGACGCCCAAGCGGCAGCCCACGCCGGCCCGCACCCGGGCCCGCCCGGCGCGCATCGCGGCCGACGCCGACACGGCCGCAACGGCTCCGGATCCGTCTTCGCCGTTGTCGGAGCAGGATGTGGCGTTTGCCGGCAGCGGTGCGGGTCACGCGCTCGAGCCCGGCCAGAGCGTCACCGTGCTCCCCGCCGGGAGCGACGGGACCGCGGGCCCGCCGGAGGCCGACCCCGAGGTCGTGCCGCGGCACGACGATGATCGCTGCATCCCCGGGCGGGGGGAAGTCATGCCCCGGGGCGGCCGTGGGTTCCCCGGCAGGGGCATGATTCCGCGCGGGTTCCGCGGCCGTTTCTGACCCCTGGCACCGCACGAGCCTGCCGCGCGCAGGGATGGTTTGTATCGCAGGTAGATTTTGGCTCCGCTCGCTCACGGAGGGCCGAGATATGCGCGTGTTCCTCGGCACGTCGGCGGGGCTGCTGCTGGTCGCGGGCGTCGTCGTCCCCGGCCGTGCTCAATCCGCCGACTCGTCTTCCAGCCAACATCCGGTCGTCGCCGCGGTGGACCCACCCGGCCGCGCCCGGTTCGATGCTTCGCAGGATCCCTTCACGCTCGAAACCGCCGACGGCCTAGGTCTGGTGGCCGGTCAGCGGAAGGTCTTCTTCGACAACGTGCAGGCGGTCGTGCACGACGCCCTGATCGTGAACCCGGCCGCGGGCCGCGACGCGATCGATTCGTCGATCCAGCTGGTCGCCATCGAGACCGGCAAGAAGATCAAGTTCATCCGCCAGGCGCGTCTCTTGTTCGGAGAGATGTACGCCCGCCGCCACGGGGACGCGGATCGGCCGCAGGGCAGCGAGGACGAGTTGTGGCGCTCTCCCCGCAACGTCTCCGGTTTGATCGAGTTGTATCGGAAAAATCAGAGCCCGCCGGACTACGAGATCGAGCGCGCGATGGCGCCGGCCTTTCACCTCGGCCACTGACCTGGGGCGGGGCTAGAGCGCTCCACCCTCGGGAAGCTTGGTGGACCCGATGGCCCGGAGGATTCGGCCCGCGGTGGTGGGAACGCCGCCGCCCGAGTCGGCCCATTGGTGGGCGCGGCGCTCGAGCCAGGGCTTGAGCTCGGAGTAGGCACGCGCGGCGCCGGCATCCTGGAAGGTGATCGTCGCGTCCTTGACCTCGTAGGCGCGCTCCTGCGCCGACAGCACCCCGTACAGGCTGTCGATCTGCTCCAGCAGGAAGGACGCGAGCTTCGCGACCTCGGGCTTCTCCTGCAGCACCTGGTGCTTCTCCCACGCCCGCCGCTCCTCCGCCGACCAGTTCAGCTGCTTGCTCAGCACCGCGAACGAGTCGGTGTAGGCCTCCTCGATCTCCGCCTCGCGCCGGTGATACTTGGCGACGTAGGCCGACGCGGTACCCGCACTCAACCGCGCCGCCCTCACCCCCGCCGGTGAGGCGATGTGATCGAGCGCGAACAGATTGGCGAAGCCGGCCGTCCGGAAGCCGGTTTCCAGCTCGGCGCGAGCCGCGGCGTAGGCGGCCTGATAGCGGCTCGCCAGGACCGCGGCGGTGAGGCGTCCGGTGCCGGCAGCCCTGCCGGCGACCGGAATCACCCGCGCGTCGATGGCGATCCCCGTCGGCGCGGGGGCGATCGCGATCACCGAATCCCCGGTCTCAGTCCTGGCTGCGGGCGGTGGCTCGTGCCGCGCCGCGGGGACCCGCGCTGACGCCGGCGATCCGGCGGGGTTAGCGGCCGCGAAGGCGCTGCTCGAGCCGAAGCTGGGGCTGCTCTGCTCCGGCTCGGCCTTGGGCTCTGCCGCCTGACCCGGGAGCTTCGCCACCGTTGCGATGGGTCCGGACGTAGGCCTACCTGGCGCGGGGACGGGCCGGCTTGCCGGCTGGGCGGCCGGGCTTGGCCGCAGGAATGGGAGCGAGCGGATACCGAGCTCGAGTCGCTCGGGCACGGCGGCGGAAGCCAGCCCGAGGTGGGTCAGGACGACGACCACCATCCCGCCGAGCGCGAGGAGGAGCGGGCGGCGCAGGTTGCTCGCCAGCTCGAAGCGGGCTCGGGGGCGCACGATGGGCCGCGGCTCCGGAGCCGGGAAGTCCGGGGCTGACTCCTCGACCGGCGCCGACGCGGGCGGGTCGAGCGGAATGAACCGGGCGCCGGGAACAAGCTCGGTCGCATGCTCGTCCGGGGCGACGGCCTCGGCGGCTTCCGCGGCGGGCGTGATCGGATCCGGCTCGGCGCACGTTTCCGCCTCGGGCTCGGCCGCGGGCTTGGGCTCGGGTTCGGACTCGGGTTCGGCCGAGGCCGCGAGGGTGACCGGCTCGGGCGAGGGTGGCGCTTCGGGCTCCGGCTCCGGCTCGGGTTCGGCCGCCACCACCGCGGGCCGGGGAGACATGCCGATCTGAATGGCGGGGCGAGGACCCGATGGCGTCCGGCTCGATCCGAACGGGGCGGGCGCCGGCCCGGAGGGCGGGGGCAGCGCGGTCCCCGTGGCGATCTCGAGCGCCTGCCGGTAGTGCGGATGGAATTCGATCGGCAGCCACTTGTCGGTGGCCTGGTGATAGATGCGCGCCCGCGGGGTGATCACGCCGCTCTTGATGGC
>JBGQIW010000018.1:0-35082 GCA_041498715.1 Gemmatimonadota bacterium
GAACCACACAGCCGCGAGGTCGCCCTCCTGCCGGCTGTCGCTTCGCAGAATGCGGACGTCGAACGAGCGCCCGTCGCCCGGCTCGCCCGACGGCAGGAGCCGGGGCCGGGCCGAATCGATCGGCAGGACCAGATTGCGGGTGGGCAGTGCCATCGCGTAGGTCGCCTCGCCCCAGAACAACTCCCGGACGCAGGGCCAATCGCGGGCCGAGAGCCCCCGAGCGTACTCCACGAGGACGTGTTGGATCGCTTCGTCGTCGCTACGGGAGCCGGTCGGGGTGTGATCCTCGATCCGACAAGCGGCGACGAGCAGTCCGCATGCGATCGCCGCTGCGCGGAGGCGGACCATGAAACTCCTTGGGGAACGCGTTGGCATTAAGATACTTCCATGCCCCTGGAGACCTGCACTCCCTGGATCGACGGCCGCAGCGTCGGAGTCCGCGGCCGCCGGATCGAGACCGTCCGCGCGCCCTTCGATGGGCGGCCGGTGGCCAGGGTCGCAATCGCGACCAGCGCCGACCTCGACGCGGCGATCGCCGCCGCCCGCACCGCCTTCGGCGACCTCCGGCGCTGGCCCCGTCACGCGCGCCGCGATCTGCTCGACCGGGTCGCACGGGCGCTCACTGCCGAGCGCCGGAGCTTGGCGGCGCTGCTTTCCGCCGATTGCGGCAAGCCGATAACCCAGGCGCTGGGTGAGGTCGATCGCGCGGCCCTGACGTTCTCCTTCGCCGCGGACGAGGCACGGCGGTTCGGCGGCGAGTTCATCCCCATGGACGTGGATCCACGGGCCGTGGGCATGACCGGCCTCACCCAGCGGTTCCCCATCGGGCCGATTTCCGCCATCTCGCCGTTCAACTTCCCCCTGAACCTGCTGGCTCACAAGCTCGCGCCCGCGCTGGCCGTGGGCAGCGCGGTCGTGGTGAAGCCGCCACCGCAGGCACCGCTCGCCGCCTTCCGGCTGGCCCGAATCCTGGCCGAGTGTGGCGCGCCGCCGGGCGCGTGCAACGTGCTTCCCATGGACATCCGTGTCGCGGAGCGGCTGGCCAGCGATCCGGCCTTCGCACTCTTGTCCTTCACGGGCAGCGCCAACGTCGGATGGCACCTCAAGGGCGTGGCCGGCAAGAAGAAGGTGCTGCTCGAGCTGGGCGGCAACGCGGCGGCGGTGGTCCACGAGGATGCCCCGGACCTCGACTGGGTCGCCGAGCGCCTGGCGTTCGGCGCGTTTGCGTACGCCGGGCAGGTGTGCATCAAGGTCCAGCGGATCCTGGTCCACCGGACCATCTGGCGTCGCTTCACCCGGAGGTTCCTCGAGGCGTCGGCGGACCTCAAGGCCGGCGATCCGCGGGATCCCAAGACCGTCGTGGGTCCGATGATCGACGCGGCCGCGCTGGAGCGGGTCCAGAGCTGGGTCGCGGAGGCGGAAGCGGCCGGGGCGCGGGTGCTGCTCCGAGGACGCCGTCGCGGGTCCGTGCTCCGCCCCACCGTGCTCACCGACGTGACGCCTCGAATGAAGGTCGAGCGCGAGGAGGTCTTCGGCCCGGTCACGACCCTCACGCCCTACCGCGACTTCGCCAGCGCACTCGCACGGGTGAATAACTCGGCCTACGGACTGCAGGCCGGCATTTTCACCGCCGACCTGCGCCGAGCGTTCCAGTCCTTCGCGACGCTCGAGGTGGGGGGCGTGATCGTGAACGATTTCCCCACGCTCCGGCTGGATCACTATCCCTACGGCGGTGTGAAAGACTCCGGCTTCGGGCGGGAGGGCGTGCGCTACGCGATGGAGGAGATGAGCGAGCCGCGAATGCTGGTACTGCGGTAAACAGTGAGCCGTAAACGGTGAACAGGGGGTTCCGTCGAACCGCGGAGCCCCCTGTTTACTGTTTACCATTCACTGTTCACTATAGTTTGGCCAGCTCCGCCAGCAGCTCCGCATTCTCGCGCCGCGTGCCCGGGGTCTGCTCCATGAAGGTCCACCGCACGATGCCGTCGCCATCGATCAGCACGTAGGCCCGCGCCGAGAAGAACTTGTCCTCGAGCAGCGTCCCGTAGGCCCGGCAGACGTCCCGCTTGAAGTCGCTCAGCAGATCCAGCGTGAGCCGCTCCTTGGCCTTGAACTCCTTCAGTGTGGGGATCGAATCCACGCTGATCGGTAGGACCTCGGTATTGGCCGACCGGAACTGGCCGTAATCGGTGGAAAACTCGCACATCTCGGTGGTGCAGACGCTGGTGAACGCGAGCGGGAAGAACGCGAGCAGCACGTTCTTTCCCCTGAGCTTCGACAGGGTCACGTCGCTCCCGGACGTCGAGGGGAGCGTGAAGTCGGGCGCGCGCGAGCCCACGGCGGGAAGGGCGGCCACGAGCGGCTACCGCGCCCCGAACCGGCGACCGACCTCGGTCCAGTTGACCACGTTCCACCAGGCGGCGACGTAGTCCGGGCGGCGGTTTTGGTACTTGAGGTAGTAGGCGTGCTCCCAGACGTCGCAGCCCAATACGGGCGTCTTGCCGTCCATGATCGGGCTGTCCTGGTTCGCCGTACTCTCGATGGCGACCTTGCCGCTTGCGTCCCGGGTGAGCCAGCCCCAGCCGCTGCCGAAGCGGCCGAGACACGCCTTGGTGAACTGCTCCTTGAACTGCGCCAGTCCGCCGAAGGTCTTGCTGATCGCGTCGGCGAGAGCGCCGCCGGGCTCCGTGGCGCCGCCGGGCTGCATCAGCTCCCAGAACAGCGTGTGATTGTGGTGCCCGCCGGCGTTGTTCCGGACCGCCGTACGGATCGCCTCCGGCACCGACGCGATGGCTCGCAGCAGATCCTCCAGCGACTTCTGCTGGAGATCCGCGTGGCCCTCGAGTGCGGCGTTGAGATTGTTCACGTAAGCGGCGTGATGCTTATCGTGATGGATCCGCATCGTCTGCTCGTCGATGTGCGGCTCCAGTGCGTTGTACGCGTAAGGCAGCGGGGGCACGGTGAAAGCCATGGGAAGGACTCCTCTACTGACGGCGTTGTTCGACCAACCAGGTCCCGTTTTTCTCGCCGGGGCAATATGGACCAGCTACGGAACCGGGTCAACGCCGCCGTGTGAGCCGGCGACGTTGCGGATGATCTGCGCATACACCCGCACCGCGTCGAGGTAGTCGGCCACCCCGATCCGCTCGTCCACCCCGTGCAGTCGCTTCAGATCCGCGCTCGTAAGACGAACCGGTAGAAACCGATAAATGGCGGATGTGAGCGACGCGTAGTGGCGCGCGTCGGTGGCACCGAGGACGAGATACGGCGCCACGACCGCATCGCGATGCACCTGCCGGATCGCCGCCGCCAGCGCGCGGAAGCTTGGCCCGTTCGCCGGCGAGACCGGGGAGGGGTCGTTACCCTCGCCAATGACCGAGATCGCGATGGCCGGGTCGTTCACGACGCGGCGCACCCGCTCCACGGCGCTCGCGACCGTCTCGCCCGGCAGAATGCGGAGATTGACGACCGCGCGGGCCCGGCCGGGCAGCACATTGTCCTTGGTCCCGCCCTCGATGATCGTCGGCGCAATCGTGGTGCGTACCGCCGCCGCGGTGGCCGGCGCGGCGGTGAGCTGGCGGACCACCAGCGGCTGGAACAGCCAGAGATTCGCGAAGAGGACGCGGTACGGCCACGTCATTTCCGGTCCCACCGTCTCGAAGAGTCCCCGGCTGGCTCTGAGCGATCCGGGGAACTGGTCGCGCTCCAGCCGTTCGATGGCGCGGCTCAGCACACCGATCGCGGTGCGCGCGGGCGGCATCGACGAATGGCCGCCGGCTACTTCCGCCTCGAGCGCCAGCGAGACGCTCCCCTTCTCCGCGATGCCTACCGTCGCCACCGGAGCAGCGACCCCCGGCACCACGCCCGTCACGATCGCGCCGCCTTCGTCGAGCACCGCCGCCAGGCGGATGCCGCGCCGCCCGAGGAGGGCGGCTATCGCCGCCGCGCCCTGCTGCCCGCCGATCTCCTCGTCGTGACCGAACGCGAGGTAGACGGTGCGGTCCGGACGGAAGCCCTGGCCGAGCAGCGTCTCGGTGGCTTCCAGAAGGCCGACGACGCCGACCTTGTCGTCCAGCGAGCCCCGCCCCCAGAGGTATCCGTCTGCTACTGCGCCCGAGAACGGCGGATGGGACCACTTCGAGGAATCCGCGGGCACGACGTCCATGTGGGCCGCGAGCAGGAGTGGGGCGAGCGTCGCATCGCTTCCGACCCAGGTATAGAGCAGGCTCCTGTTGATCGCCTCCCGTTGGAGGCCCGCGTGCACCCGGGGGAAGGCACCGTCGAGCAGCGTGTGCAACGAGAGCACGCCGTCGGCATTCTGCCGGCCCGGATCGTCCGCTGAGACCGTGGGGATCCGGATTGCCTGGGCGAGCCGCTCGATGGCGCCGGCGGAATCGATCGCCAGCAGCGCGGGGGACGGTGGAGCCACCTGGCGGCTCACGAATCGGCCCGCCCGTCCGAGCACGACCGCAGTCAGCACGAGTGCCGCTCCCGCCAGGAGCCTGAGCCCTCGGCGGATCACGCGACCTCCGCGGGCACGAAACGCTCTGAAGGGTGGCGGTCGCGCGGCTCGGGGGTGAGGCCAAGCCAGAAGGTGGCCGCGGCACCGGCGGCCGCGGCGAGCGTGTATGTCACCTGGGCACGAAACCCGGCTTCGAGTGCGAACGGCAGGCCCAGCGCCGCGATCACCCACGCGAGACGCTCGACCACCGCAGCGCCGGCCCGCTCGCCGCCGGGCCGCCGGGCCACCGCCAGGGCGAGCGCGGATGCCGCCAGCAGCACCGCCCCGACCGCAGAGCCGGGTGCTCCGCTCGCGAGCGCCACGAAGGCCAGGGCGTTCAGCGCCGCCACGCTGCTCCCCGTGAGCGCGCCACCCCAGACGCCGAGCACGCCGAGGGGGAACAGGAGCGCTTGCCAATGCTCGAGGCCCTCCGGCACAGCGGGCCGCGCTACCCGGAGCCAGAGAGCCAGGCCCAGCGGCGCGAGCAGCCCGGCGGGCAGTAGGCGCTGCGCCGGCCACAGGCCGAGGCAGCTCCACGCCACCAGAGCCAAGGGCAGGGCGATCAGGATCTCGGCCCTCGGGCTGAACGGCACGTCGGCCAGGTTCGCCACCCTAAGGCCCACGGGGCCCGCAATCGTCGTCATCAGCCACCAGATCGGCACCAGCGCGAGGGCGACGGCCGGAAGCCAGGGAACTCGGCCCTGGCCTATCGCGCGGCGACCCAGAAAATCCGCCACCGCGGCGACGCCCAGGCCCAGAAACACGAGGCCGACACGGGGGCCGGCGACGACGGCAAGCGCCCCGAGAACGAGGGCGAACGCCATCGGCAGACTGCCGCCGAGCCCGGGCCACCCGACGGGTGAGGGGAAAGAGCGCGTGCTTCGCCGGAGCCAGAGGAGGACTGTGCCGACCCCGGCTCCCAACAGGGCCGCCGCGGCGCCGGCCAGCACCGACCGGACGGCCCCGCTCGGACCCGCCAGCCCGGCCACTCGCCAGAGCACGAGCCCGGATCCAGCCAGGAGCGCGAGCCCGCGAAGCGACCGGGGACGGTCCCGAAGCACGGCAAGGGCGACCGCTGCTGCCAACGCGGCCCCGAGCAGCAGCAGACCGGTGTTCACCGCGAAGAAAAGAGCGGGGGAGGCGCGGGCCGCGCCCGCGATGACCCGGAGGTCGCCCGAGCCGGGATTCACCGCATAGGAGGCGACTGCCACGGCAAACGGTGCCAGCCCGACGAGCGCGACGCGCGCCCTCGGCAGGTCCGGAAACGCAGCACCGAGGACCAAAGCGGCGTAGAGCGCCGGGAGCGTGACGGTCATCCGCCTCCGGGAGTCCTTGGACGGGCGAATCGCTTGGGCGACAAGGGGTTCGAGTCGGAAGCGCCGCCCCCGCCCGACCCGCCTCTTCCTTGGATCACATCTTGCCGATAATGCAGGTGGCAGCGCCCGACCGGGGGTCGGCAAACCCGTGCCGTGGGTGTTCCGCAAGTAGCCGGGACATCTGCAACGCAGGATCCGACTCCGTCGAGCCAGCCATTCACCGCGACCTCGAGGAAGCCACCACCGTGACCGCCACCCTGGAACCCACTCCGGCCCCCAAGACCAAGCCCGCCACTTCGGCCCAGCCTCTCGCGGACGAGCCGGCGGCAGGCTTCGAGTCGGCCCATCGCACGCCTCCCAAGAAGCGGACCTGGCGGCCGGCGAGCGAGATCGCGGTCGACCTCGGCACGGCGAACACGCTGGTGCTGGTCAAAGGCGAGGGGGTCGTGCTCAACGAGCCGTCGGTTGCCGCGGTGGACCAGGCGACCGGCGAAATCATGGGCATCGGGCTCGAGGCGAAGCGGATGCTGGGGCGCACGCCCGAGGGCATCCTCGCGGTCCGGCCGATGAAGGACGGCGTGATCGCGAACTTCGAAGTCGCGGAAAAGATGCTGCGTCACTTCCTCCGCACGGTGCTCGACCGCCGCATCCTCCGGGTGAAGCCCACGGTGATCGTCTGCGTGCCCTCCGGCATCACTGAGGTGGAGCGCCGGGCGGTTCGCGACTCGGCCCAGTCGGCCGGGGTCAAGCGGCTCCTCATGGTCGCCGAGCCCATGGCCGCGGCGATCGGCATCGGGCTTCCGGTGGACGAGCCGTCGGGCAACATGGTGATCGACATCGGCGGCGGCACCACCAACGTCGCGGTGATCGCGCTGTCCGGCATCGTCTGCGACGCGTCCATCCGGACCGGGGGCGACGAGCTGGACCAGTCGATCGTGCAGTACATGCGGAAGAACTACAGCCTCCTCATTGGCGAGCCTACCGCCGAGGTGGTCAAGATCACGATCGGCTCCGCGGCGCCGCTCGACCCGGAAGTCGAGATGCAAGTGAAGGGTCGCGATCTCATCTCCGGTCTTCCGAAGACGGTGCGAGTGGATTCCGCCGGCATCCGGGACGCCATGCAGGAGCCGATCTCCCAGATCGTGAACGCCGTGCGCCGGGCGCTCGAGGCCACGCCGCCGGAGCTTGCGAGCGACATCCTCGACCACGGCATCACCCTCACTGGGGGCGGCGCGCTCATTCGCGGGCTCGACCGGCTGTTGAGCGAGGAGACCGGCCTCACCGTGCGCGTCGACCCCGACCCGCTGACCTGCGTAGTCCGCGGCACGGGCAAGATCCTGGACGACTTCGCCCGGTTCGAAAGCGTCCTGACGACCTAACGCTCCGCCCCGAGGCGCACGGCCGGCGGCGGCGGTGTGCGCCGCCCGACGTCCCGTCGCGCGTGCCGGCGCATGAGTGCCAGATCGCATCCGGCCCGCACCATCGCCAGCGGGTGCAGCTTCGACCCCCCCACATCCCGCCACTCCTCCAGTGCCAGCTCGATCACCGTCTGCTCCACCGGGGGCGCCCCGGCCCGCCGGCTCGCTTCGTCCAGCCGCGCGAGCAGCTCTACGTCGAACGCCCACCGGCTGCGGAACGGCGCGGCGAAGGCCGCCTCCAGCAGCGGCCCGGCCCGGAAGAGCTTCGCGCCGCATTGGGTGTCGTACACAGCCAGGCCGAGCACCAATGAAGCCGCCGTCGCGAACAGGCGGCCAAGATAGTGCCGCGCCGCCGAGCGCTCGATCATCGTGCCCAGGAGCTTGACTCGGGCTCCGATCGCCCCGAGGAGCGTCGGCCGGGCCTCCAGCGCGGACACGAATCGCCCGACGGCCGAGAGGGGGGTCGCGAGGTCGGCGTCCCAGAAGCCGACGAAGACCGCGTTGCCCGCCAGCGCCTCCAACACGCCGGCTCTAACCGCTCCGGACTTGCCCTGGTTGACTGCGAGGTGGAGCGCCCGGATCCGCCCCGGCATGCGGAGCACCAGCCCGGCCAGCAGGTCCGCCGTCGCGTCCGTGCTGCCGTCGTCCACGAACAGGAGCTCAACACCTTCCGCGCCAGCAGCGTACGCCGCGAAGCGACTCACGTCGAGTCGGGCTGCCTCATTGTAGCAGGGCACCACGATCACGGTGCGTGGGGCGGGCGAAGACGAATCGGAGCGCGGCAGGGTCAGTTCTTGGGAGAGCTTTGGATGGCGTGGCGTTCGGCGAGGATCACCCGCCGGGGGATCGGGAGATCGGTGAGATGCGCGGCGACCTCCATCACGCCGGGGCCGTCGGGGCCTTCGGCGCGAGTCACCCGGACCACGGTGCCGCGAACGGGGAGGGTCTCACCACTGCTGAGACGGAGAATCCCTTCGAGCTTGGTGCCGACCGGCGGCTCTGGACCGACGTCTTGCCGGTACCGCAGTCCCCGCTCGGAAAGGTCGAGAACGTACAGTGATCCATTCTCGATGATCAGGCTCGGCCGCGTGCTCGGCGGATAGTGCAGCCTTGCATGCATACGGGGGCGACCGGGCGACATGCCTCAGTGGTCCTTCCCGCCGCCGCAGCCACCGCCCCCACCCCGCCCGAGTCCGCCGCCCTTGCCACCTCCGCACCCGTGGTCCTTCGCTGCGTCGTTCCCGGGCTGGGTGCCCCCGCCGGAGTCGCCCCCGCCGCCCGCCGGGAGCCCGGCCGCTCCGCCGCCCCCCAACCCGCCGCCACCGGCTCCGACGGGCGCCGCACCGGTTTGCTGATTGCCTTCGGGGTTTCCCACGCGGTTGGCGACCCGGCCGTAGGACTGGCCCACGGAGGTACCGAAGATGAGGAGGGCGACGAGGAGTCCCGCCGCCACCAGCGCCAGCAACAGGGCGTACTCCGCCATGGCCTGGCCGGACTCCAGACTGCGCACGGCCGAACGGGACCTATTCACAGCACCTCCGGCACGGTACCGAACCCCCACGGCCGGGAGGGGCCGCGAGCCGTCCGAGCAGACGATCCCGTAAGCTACGGAAGCCGGGCCGATCCGGACAGAGGGCCCCGCAAACCACGAGGGCGGAAGCCCTTGGCCTCCGCCCTCATGGTCACGCTAGCCGGTGTCGCCTAAGCCCACATTACGGGCAGACTCCGATGCCTTCCTGGGTCGCCGCCGCGGGGGTACCGGACCCCGAGAAGGTCGAGCCGACGAACAGGCCGCACGAGCCCGGCGAGTAGCCCGGGTTCGAGATCGTCGCCGCCCAGCCGCTGGCGTTCGACGCGCTGTTGATCACCAGGGTGTTCTTCTGGCTGGGCGCGAAGTTCACCTGGCCGGTGGCGATCGTCGTGCCGTAGGTCGTGGCGTACTTCGAGGAGTCGGCGTAGAACGCCTCCTGCGCGGTCGCCAGGTTGCGCAGATCCGAGATCATGCTCGACTTGACGGCCTTCTGCTTGGTGTTGGCGAACTTCGGAATCGCAATCGCGGCCAAGATACCGATGATCACGACCACGATCAAAAGTTCGATCAGGGTGAAGCCCTTACGACCTGACATGCTGCCTCCGCATAGTCTGCTGGTGAACCGGCGCGTGAAGTTGTCCACCAGAGCAGAGGGGCAACCCGCATGCCATCCCCAGGGCGGAGCCAACTAACTCTCTACCCTGACGCGGGTTAGTCGCTAATTTCCGCGCAATGCGAAAACGGCCAAACCGAGGATTTTCCGAATATTGCGAAACCCGGGGAAGAACTGGCGGTCATGGATACGACGATACCGCGACATGCGCGTCGGCCGTAGGATGGAGCGGACCGGGATCGAACCGGTGACCGCCTGCTTGCAAAGCTGACTCGAAAATCGTGGCAATTCGACAAGTTGTTGAGCCTACGCGCTGTTCCGGGCATCGGCGTTGCCGTTCAGATCGGCGGAAGACCCTGTGATGGCATGTGAGCAGCGTCGGACGACGGAGGAGTGTCCGATTCTCGATGCATTGGAAGATCCGGAGGAGCAGCGATGAAAGCAGCGGTGGAACTCGTCTATTTCAAAGGATGCCCGCGCGTGGAGGCAGCTCGCCAGGCGCTGCGGGCCGCGCTCGGGGCGATGGGGTTCGCGCCGGAGTGGGAAGAGTGGGACCAGGAGAGCCCGGAGGCACCCGCGCGGATACAAGGATACGGCTCACCAACCGTGCTGATCGGCGGACAAGACGTTCGGGGAGGGAGTGCGGGGGCCGGAGGCCGGGCGTGCAGGGCCGACGGGCCTCCGTCGATTGAAGAGATCCGCCGGGCGCTGGCGGAAGAGATGACCGAGTGAGAGACACACGGATCGTTGGCAGTACGGTCGGCGCAATCGGCGCGGCGCTCACGGCGACGGTCGCGAGCCTTTGCTGCGTTGGGCCGGTGGTCATCTCGATCGTGGGAGTGAGCGGGGCCGTGCTCGCCGCCAGCCTGAAGCCCTACCGCCCCTACCTGATGGTCGGATCCTTGTTGCTGCTCGGGCTTGGCTTTTGGTCGGCTTACCGCCCCGCCCCACCCTCGCTCTCCAGCGGCGCGGCCTGCCCGGCGCGATCCGGTCGCACGACTCGCCTTGTGCTCTGGATCGCGGCTGCCGCCTGGGTCCTCGCGCTCATCGTGCCATCACTCGTGGGGCCATAGGCGGGGCAGAGGCACCTCGATGAAATTGGCCGGCGTGTTTCACTGGGGTTTGGTGTGTGCCTTGCTCGCGGGTTGCGGGCCTCGTGGGCCAATCCGGCCGCACACGAATCTTCGCGAAGGCGACGAACCGCTCCGGTCGGCGTTCAACGCTGATTCCGGGCGAGTCCGAGCCATCGCTCTGGCATCGCCGACGTGAGGGGAGTGTCTGTTCGGGGTCTCCGAACTCGAGACGAAGTGGTTGGAGCAACGGGCCGGTGCAGACGTTCGAGTGTATCTGGTGTGGGTGCCGCTTCGTGGCGCTGAGGAGAAGCACGTGGCCGAGGCGTCGCGCCTCGCCGGGGATCCCCGCGTGTCGCAATACTGGGATGGTGCTAACGCCCTCGGCGAGGCCTATGCCTCCGTGCTCAAGCTCTCCGCGCCGGCTTGGGACGTCTACCTCCTCTTCGACCCGTCCCAGAAGTGGGCGGGGGACTCGCCGCCCAAGCCTGCATTCTGGATGCACCAGCTGAGGGGGGTGACCCACGCACCCCGACTCGACGCCCGCATCTTTGCGCAACAGGCCGACAGCCTCATTGTCCGAGGGCGCTAACTGCGCCTTGTCGAGGCACCGCACCAACGCTAGGATCAAGGACGAATGAAGGTACTCGCGACGCTGCTCCTGTTGCTTCAGCTTGGGCCATTCGCCGGGGCGGTGCTGTGTCATGCCCAGCCAATGTGTGGCATGCCCCAGCAGCCGACCGCCGTGACCGCGCCCGGTGGCAGCCACGCGGGCATGGACCATCGCGACTGCAGCGCCCTCCAGGTGTGCAGCCCCGCAGTCGTCGCCGTTCTGCCCGCTGTCGTGCGAGTCGAGCCCTCGCCGTGTCAGCATCCCTTCATTCTGCCGCAGGGGCGCTCGCTCCTCGCCGGCATTCGGGCAGCACCCCTACCTCCCCCTCCCAGAGCCTAAGCCAGGTACGACACAGGCCGGACCGGAGCGCCTAGCGCGCCGGTTCGACAATGGCCATCCGCTATGCACATGCATGGCGGGGTCCGCGCCATGCCCGGATCAACCTGACTTCGGTCCCCCGGGAGGGGACGCGTATGCGAAACCGCATTTTCCGGCTTGCCGTCCTGGCAGCCGCCTCACTCGTCATTCCCGCCGCGGCTTCTTCCGCGCAGGAGACTCTGCCGCCCCGGCTGGCATCGGGGCCGGCATTCGAAGTGCCCAATCGTCTACTCGCACGGCGAGCCGAACTGGGACTAACGGAGACCCAGGCGGCGGAGCTCGCCGCGCTGTCGGCCGAGCGCTACGGCCAGGAGAAGTTCTGGCACGCGAGCTCGAAGCCCTGGATCGCGGCGGCACACCGTCCGTCGCCCCAGCATGCGTTCGACCGGGCGCTCGCGAGCCTAACGCCGGCGCAGCGCGGGCCGGCGGTCCGAGCGCTCGCGTCGAGCGAGGAGTCTGCCCGATGACGGGCGCGTGGAGCCGTACGGCGCTCCCGTTTCTGGCTCTGGTCCTGCCCCTCCGTCTGGAGGGGCAGGACCCCACGCGGAGCGACACCATGCTCGCCCGCCTGACGGCCGAGGCGGTCACGGCCAACGCGGGCTTGAGCGCCGACCAAGCACGAGCGCGTGCCGCGACTGCCCGCATCCGCGCGGCCGGCGCGCTCCCCGATCCGATGCTCACCACCGGCGTCATGGACCTCACGCTCCCGCGCTTCGCCTTCCACGAGAGCGATTTCACAGAAGTGGATGTCGAGCTCTCGCAGGAGTTCCCCTGGTTCGGCACCCTCGGCGCCCGCACGCGGGCAGCTACGGCGGAGGCGCGGATGCGGGGGGCAGATGTGCGGACCCGCCGCCGCGATATCGTCCTGCGCACCGCCGAGCTGTACTACCGACTCCGCTACGTCGTGGCGGCGGAGGCCATCCTCGCGCGCCAGCGTGCGCTGCTCGAGACCGGCGTCGAGATCTCGACCACGCGGTACGCGACCGGCAGCGTGGGCCAGAGCGATCCGCTCCAGGCTCGGGTCGCCCGGGCGCGACTCGACACCGAGGCCGCCACGCTCGCAGCCGAGGATGCGGGGCTGCGCGCCGACCTCCAGGCCCTGCGGAACGTGCACGGGGCCGATTCTGTGCGCGTCGACCCCATCGACGCCAACAGCGTGTATGCCGCACTCGAGCACAGCGAGGCGCATCGGATCGCGGAGCAGGGGGATGCGGATTCGATTCTGCTGACGCATCCGCGGCTCGAATCGCGCCGTGCCGCGGTCGAGGCCGCCGAGGCGACCGCGCGGGTCGAAGCGCTGGGCGCCCGCCCCGACTTCACGCTCATGACGCGATACGGCGCGCGGCCGCTCGGGGACGACTTCTTCTCGGCGTTCGTCGGCGTCCGCCTCCCGATCTGGGCCGGACGCAAGCAGCACCGGCTCGCCGAGGCGGCGCGCGACGAGGCAGTGGCCGCGCGGGCGGCGCTCACGGACGAGACCCAGACCCTATCCGCCGAGCTCGCGCGAGTTCGGGCCGATGCGGAAGCCGGACGGGTCCGTCTCCAGCTACTCGTGACTCAGGTCGTTCCCTCCGCCGAGTTGACGGCGGAGGCGGCGGTCCGGAGCTACCGGGTCGGCCAGGTGGACTTCCTCAACGTGCTCGCCGTCGAGGACGCGCTCTATCGTGCGCGGCTCGACGCCGCTCAGATCGCGGCCGAGCACCTCACGCACCTCGTCATGCTGCAGCAGCTCTTGGCACAGGGGGACGATCAATGACACGGATGTGGATTCCCGCGCTCGCATTGGTCGCGACCGTCGGCGCGAGTGGGTGTCGAAAGCGCGACACGGCCGGACCGGCCGCCGCGCAGCCCCAGCGGGGAGGCGCGCCCCAAGCAGCCCCGAGAGACACGTCCGCTATGGCCGGGATGGCCATGGGCAGCGACTCGTCCGGCGTGCCGATTGATCGGGCTCGAGCTGGTGGGCTCGGCATCACCTTCGCCCGCGCGGCCGAGCGGCTGCTCGAGCGCCGCGTACGCCTCACCGGCACACTTGCCTACGCGGAGCCGAGGCGCGAGTACGTCAACGCGCGCGTGAACGGGTGGATCGAGGGGCTCCGGGCTGACTACGTCGGCCGCCCGGTTCGGGAGGGCGAGGTGCTCCTCTCGATTTACGCGCCCGACCTCGTGAGCGCCCAGGAGGAGTACCTCTCCGCCAAGCGCCTGGCCGACAGCGCGCTCGTGGCAGCGGCTCGGCGTCGGCTCACCCTCTGGAACATCCCCGAGGACCAGATCGCGATGCTCGACCGCACCGGGCAGGCCCAGCGCACGCTGGTGCTCAGGGCGCCGCGGAGCGGCGAGATCGCCGAGAAGATGGTGACCAATGGCCAAGCGGTTCACGCGGGCGACAACCTCTTCCTCATCGCGGATCGGCGAAGACTCTGGGTGGACCTGGCCGTGTTCGAGATGGACGCCCGGATGGTCCACCTCGGTACGCCCGTCTCGATCACGCTGGACGTGCTGGCCGGCCGGAAATACCACGGGCGGGTGACGTTCATCTATCCCACCGTGGATGAGAAGACCCGTACTCTCACGGCGCGGGCGGAGGTGAACAACGACGACGGAGCGCTCCGGCCGGGCATGTACGCCACAGCGGAGATCGCCCCGGCCGGGCGCAAGACCCTGACGGTCCCGACCGGCGCCGTGCTCCCGACGGGTACCGAGACCCTCGTCTTTGTAAATCGCGGAGACGGCACCTTCGTGCCAAGGCCGGTCACCGTCGGGGGGCAGACCGACTCGCTGGTCGAAATCATCAGGGGCCTCAAGCCTGGGGACGAAGTCGTCGCTTCGGCCACGTACCTACTCGACTCCGAGTCGAACCTCGCCACGGCGATGCAGGGGCTCATGCTCCAGATGGGCATGGGCCTCAACATGGGCGGCATGCAGACGGGGGGTGCGCAGGCGCCGGACACCGTGCAGAAGGGGAGGCCCCGCCCATGATTGCGAAGCTCATCGCTTGGTCCCTGCGGCGGCCCGGCCTGGTCGCGGCGTTCGCGGTGGCCCTCCTGGTCGCCGGCGGGCTCTACGCCCGCACCATGCCGGTGGACGCGATCCCCGATCTCTCGGACGTGCAGGTCATCGTCTACACCGACTACCCGGGCCAAGCGCCGCAGGTGGTCGAAGACCAGGTGACGTATCCCCTTGTCACGGCAATGCTGGGCGTGCCCAGCGTCAAGGCGGTGCGCGGGCAGTCGATGTTCAGCACGTCGTTCGTGTACGTGATCTTTCAGGAGGGGACTGATCTCTACTGGGCGCGGACCCGGGTGCTCGAGCGGCTCAATGCCGTGCAGGCCCGCATCCCGCGGGCCGCGAAGACGGAGCTGGGACCGGACGCGACCGGCGTCGGCTGGGTGTATCAGTACGCGGTGCAAGGCCCGGGCTACTCCCAGGCCCAGCTCCGGAGCATTCAGGACTTTCAGATCCGCTACGCGCTTCAGGGCCTGCCGGGCGTCGCGGAGGTCGCGAGCGTCGGCGGGTTCGTGAAGCAGTATCAGGTGTTGCTCGACCCGGTGAAGCTGCAAGCGTACGGCATCACCGCGCAACAGGTTACCGCGGCGGTCCGGGGGTCGAATCAGGACGTCGGCGCCCGCACGGTCGAGGTGGCCGGGAGTGACTACGCGATCCGCGGGCTTGGCTACTTCAAGGGCATGGAGGACATCGCCAACGTTGCGGTCGGCAAGGGGCCCGGCGGTCGGCCACTTCGGGTGGGCGACGTGGCAACCGTCACCATCGGTCCCGATCTTCGCATCGGCATCGCCGAGCTCAACGGTCAAGGTGAGGCCGTGGGCGGCGTGGTCGTCATGCGGATCGGTGCCAACGCGCTCGATGTGACCAACCGCGTGAAGGCGAGACTCGCCGAGCTCACCCCTTCACTCCCCCCCGGCGTCCACGTCGTGACGACCTACGACCGGTCGGACCTCATCCACCGCTCCCTCAGCACGCTGTGGCGGACGCTGATCGAGGAGTCGGTCATCGTCGCGCTCGTGTGCGTGGTGTTCCTCCTCCACGCCCGGAGCGCTCTGGTCGCCATCGCGACGCTCCCCCTCGGCATCCTCGCCGCCCTCGCTGTGATCCGCTGGCTCGGCATCAACGCCAACATCATGTCGCTGGGCGGGATCGCGATCGCCATCGGGGCCATGATCGACGCGGCGATCGTGATGATCGAGAACCTCCACAAGCACGTCGAGCGCGAGCCCGACCGGCCCCACTGGGACCGGGTGCTCGCGGCCTCGCGGGAGGTAGGGCCCGCGCTCTTCATGTCGCTCCTCATCATCACGTTGTCGTTCCTGCCCGTCTTCACACTCGAGGACCAGGAGGGGCGGCTTTTCCGGCCGCTCGCGCTCACGAAGACCTTCGCGATGGGCGCGGCGGCCCTGTTGTCGGTCACGATTGTACCAGTGCTCATGGGCTATTTCGTCCGCGGGCGGATCCGCCCGGAGTCGGCGAACCCGCTCAACCGTTGGGCGAGCGCGGTCTATCGGCCGGTGCTCCGCTGGTCGCTCCGGGCCCGCGGACTCGTGATCGGGGCGGCGGTGATGTTACTCGCCGTCACGCTGTGGCCGCTTGCGCGCCTCGGCAGCGAGTTCATCCCGCCGCTCCAGGAGGGGAGCCTGATGTACATGCCGAACACGCTCCCGAGCGTGTCGTTCACCCAGCAGCGGCTGCTTCTCCGCGTGCAGGACAGCATCCTGATGACTTTTCCCGAAGTCGCGTCGGTGTGGGGCAAGGTGGGTCGGGCGAACACGGCGACCGACTGGGCTCCCACCTCGATGACCGAGACGACGGTCAACCTCAAGCCGAAGAACGAGTGGCGACTTGGGATGACCCAGGACCAGCTCGTCGCCCAGATGAACCAGGCGCTCCGAATCACCGGGGCCGTGAACAGCTGGACGATGCCGATCAAGAACCGCACCGACATGCTCTCGACCGGCATCCGCACGACGCTCGGCGTCAAGATCTACGGCCCGGATCTTCGCGTCATCCAGCAAATCGGCAGCGCCCTCGAGGGGGCACTGGCGGGGCTCCGCGGCACGGCGAGCATCTACGCCGAGCGCTCGTTCGGGGGGCGGTACCTCGACATCAAGCCCAACGCCGAGGCACTGGCCCGTTATGGCCTCACCACGGGCAACGTCCAGGAGGTCATCGCAACTGCACTGGGCGGCGAGACCGTGACGACCACCGTCGAGGGCCGGGAACGCTACCCGGTCCAGGTGCGCTACGCGCGCGACTTCCGCCAGACACCGGAAGACATCGGGCGCCTTCTCGTGAGCGGCGAGAACGGGATCCAGGTGCCGCTCGCCCAGGTCGCTGACATCCGGTTCGCACCCGGCCCGGCGATGATCCGGAGCGAAAACGGCTACCTGAACGACCTTGTCTCCATCGATGTTCGAGGCCGCGATGTCGGCGGGTACGTAGCCGAGGCAAAGCAGGTCGTGGCCCGCCGGGTGAACGTCCCGACCGGTTACCGGCTCGAGTGGAGCGGGCAGTACCAGGCGCTCGAGCGGGTGAAGGCCCGGCTGGAGGTCGTGGTCCCGCTCACTCTGGCGGTCATTGCGCTGCTCCTCTACCTCAACTTCGGCACCCTCACCCAGACACTCATGGTGATGCTGTCCCTGCCGTTCGCACTGATCGGCGGGGTGTGGATGATGTGGCTGCTCGATTACAACCTGTCTATCGCGGTGGCGGTGGGGTTCATCGCGCTCGCGGGCGTGGCGGCCGAGACTGGCGTCGTGATGCTGCTCTACCTCGACCATGCGTGGGAGGACCTCGTGCGCGATGGGCATCAGCCGACGCGAGCCGACCTCGTCGGCGCGATCGAGCGTGGTGCTGTCAATCGGCTCCGGCCCAAGCTCATGACCGTCGCCGCGATCATGCTCGGGCTCCTGCCCGCGCTCTGGAGTCATGGGACCGGCGCCGAGGTGATGCAGCGGATCGCTGCGCCGATGGTCGGCGGGATGGTGACCTCGACGGGGCTCACGCTCCTCGTGATCCCCGTGCTCTACTTCTTCTGGCGCGGGCGCAAGCTTGCGGGCGCCGTGGACACCGTGCTCTGGGGCGAGGACGCGTCGGCCCCCGGCAACCCCGTGAGAGCTTCCCATTGAACTCCCGACACTACTCTGGGCGGAGGATCTGACGATGATCTGGTTCCGCTATGCCACTCTGCTCGGGGCACTCACGATCGCCGCCTGTGGCGGCCGTTCAGCCGACAAGACGGCTGGCGGCGGCACTCCGCAGGCCGAGAGCGCCGGCGGCATGATGGGCATGCAGGGGATGGACTCCGGCAAGGGCATGGGCGGCATGCGCATGCCCATGCAGGGCATGGAGATGATGTCCATGATGCGGGCCCACATGGATTCGGTGGCGCATATGTCGCCGGAGCAGATGCGGGCCATGATGCCGCAGCATGAGGCGATGATGTCGCGGATGATGGATGCGATGGGTTCCGACATGCGGGGCATGCGGATGGAGGGCGACGCCGCCTGGAATGCGCTCGCGGATTCCGTGAAGCGCGACCTCGCGGACCTGCCGAGTCTCCAGGGCAAGGCGCTCGCAGAGCGCATGAAAGCTCATGCAGGCCGCGTCACCCGGCTCATGGCGACGCACAAGCAGATGATGAAGGGGATGGAGTCCCGGTAGGAGGCGGGGACGAAGCCCAGCACAAGCCGCTACAGAGCTTGGTCTTACGAAGTGGAGCGGACCGGGATCGAACCGGTGACCCCCTGCTTGCAAAGCAGGTGCTCTCCCAGCTGAGCTACCGCCCCGACAGGTCGGACCGCGGTGAAAATACCCGGTCGGGCCGGCCGGCGAAACCGCCCCGCCCGCCCTCGCCGCTCGTTACTTGTCGTACTGCAGCGCGATCCGCAACTGGTTGATCGCGGCGTCCACCGCAGCTAACGCATCGGCACGGTGCCCGCCGAAATCGTGGGCCGCGTGCTGGAGGTCGCGCTTGGCCGCCTCCAGTGACCGGATCGCGGCCCGGATCGCGGGGTGGGGCTCGTGGCCGGCTCGGACCGTGGCCGCCGCGGTCGGGGGTACCGGTCCCGGGCCGTTCAGGGTGCGGGCGGGGAGCGAGCTGGCGGTGACCAGGAACAGGCCGGCTGCGGCGAGCTGGATCAGCATGGGGACCTCCCGACTGGTGGAAGCGTGATGGAAGCGCGACGGATAAGATGTGCCGCGACCGGTTGAGGGCGCCCACTTGCGCGCTCGGCGGGACGCCGCCCATCGTAGTGAACCTTTACTGCGACGACGGGGAGATGCGGATCACATACAGCAGACTTTGCCGAGCGCTGGCACGGACGCTCGGTCTGGCGAGTTGTTACCTCGGCGTCGCCCACCCGCCGCTGAGCGCTCAGGGTAGGGACACCACCAAGCTGGGGCAGGCGTACTTCAAGGAGTTCCATAGCGCCCCACGCGACACGATCTCCCAAACCGCCTACCTCGGCTGGAAGCAGTTCGAGCTCAACTGTTCCCGGTGCCATGGCGAGTACGGTGTGGGCACCTCGTTCGCCCCAGCCCTCGTCGTGTCCCTCAAGGACGGCGGCACGATCCCAAACGAGCAGACCTTCATCCAGACGGTGTGCGCCGGACGTCCGGAGAAGGGGATGCCGTCATGGTGTGCGCTCGGCCTCGAGATCCCCAAGATGCAGGCCATCTACGCCTACCTGAAGGGCCGGGCCGACGGCAAGATCGGCATCGGTCGGCCCGCGGTGCGGCCGGATTCAGCCGGCGGTAAGACCTGACATCGGTCACTTGGCCCGCTGGAGTCGCTGGATCGTGCTGCGCACCTGATCCCTGACCTCCGGGCAGCTCATCGCCCCAGGTTTGTGCTGGGTGGCGAACGCGCGGTCGTGCGCGTCGCTGACCAGAGCGACCAGCCGCTTTCGCTCCTGGCCGAGAATCCGCTTGCGATCCATGAGATCGCGGAACGCGTGGAGCACTGGCTTGGTGCTGAGCTGGCAAGCCGCGGCCATTCCGCTGGTGAGGCCGGTGAGCTTGGCCGCCGCACGGAGCGATTCGCTCTGGCCCCGAGCCGGGGCGGCTCCGGCCAACGCCACGAGCAGCGCGACCACCGTGGCCCGCATGACCCCTCCCGCGCTCAATCCACCCACCCCCGGGGCGCGAGCATCGCCATGAGCTCGGCCTCGAACGATCCCGGCTCGAACACGGGCGCGTATTCCCAAGTGGCGATCGGAGGCAGGCTCACGAGCACGCTGTCTGCCCGGCCGTTGGTCTGCAGGCCGAAGACCGTGCCGCGATCGTAGACCAGGTTGAACTCGACGTAGCGACCCCGCCGGAACAGCTGGAAGCGCCGCTCCCGTTCGCCGAACGGGAGCTCGCGGCGCCGCTCCACGATCGGGCCGTAGGCCTCCGGCAGCACCCGGCCGATGTCCGTCACGAACGCGAACAGCCGATCGAGATCGAGACCCCAGTCGCCCGCGCGCAGGTTGTCGAAGAAGATGCCGCCCACCCCCCGTCGCTCATGGCCCCGGTGCGGGATCACGAAGTATTCGTCGCACCAGTGTTTGAACCGAGGATAGAACCCGGCGTGATGGCGGGCGCACCGGTCGCGCAGTGCCCGATGGAAATGCACCGCGTCATCCGGGAAGGGGTAGCTCGGAGTGAGGTCGGTTCCGCCGCCGAGCCACGCGTCCACGACGTCGCCCCCGGCACCGGTCAACTCGAAGTATCGCACGTTCAGGTGGACCGTCGGCACCAAGGGGCTTCGGGGATGGATCACCACACTCACCCCCGCGGCCAGGAAATGCGCCGCCCCGTCGGGCGGGAGCGAGGCGCCGAGCCGTTGCCCCATGCCGGGCGAGAGCTCGCCTTCCACGACCGACCGGTTGACCCCGGCCTTCTCGAACGTCCGACCCTCCGTCAGCACCCGCGCGACGCCCCCCCCGCCCCCCGCACGTTCCCAGCGGTCCTCCCGGAACTGCCCGCCGCCGTCCAGCGCCGTGAAGAGCGCGGTGAGCTCGTCGTGCAGCGACTCGACCCAGCCTCCCACGAACGGCCGGCGGCTGGTCATGCCCGCCACTCCTTCACCGTGTCCACGAACGCCCGGGCGTGCGCCACGGGGACGTCCGGCAGAATTCCGTGGCCCAGGTTCGCGATGTGCCCCCGGCCCCCGAAGGCGCGGAGCATGGCCCGGGTGCGCTCCCGGATGGCGGCCGGGGGCGCGTAGAGCCAGCAGGGATCGAGATTGCCCTGGAGCGCAACCGGAAACGGCGCGGCCCGCCGATTCGCTGCCACCGCCTCGGTCTGCCAGTCCACCCCCAGCACGTCCGCGCCCGTCACCCGCGCGATTTCCTCGAGCGCCCACCCCGCGCCCGGGGCGAAGGCGATCACCGGAGCCCCAGCCGCCTTGGCGATGTGCACCGCCTCGGCGAGATACGGCAGGGCGAAGGTGCGGAAATCCTCGGGCCCGAGTGCGCCGGCCCAGGAGTCGAAGAGCTGCACCACCTGCGCGCCCGCCTCGACCTGAGCCTTCAGAAAGCCGCCGACCGCGCGGGCCAGCCGGCCGAGCAGCGAATGGGCCCGCTCCGGGTCCTCGACCAGCAGCCGCTTGGCCAAGGTGAAGCTCTTGGCTCCGGCGCCCTCGATCATGTAGCTCGCGAGCGTCCAGGGCGCGCCCGCGAATCCGATGAGCGGCACGCGGCCGTCAAGGGCGCGCCGAGCCAGGCGAATCGCCTCGAGCACGTAGGCCAGACCTTCCTCGGGCACGACGTCCCGGAGCCGTCCGAACTCCGCGGGCGTGCGCAGCGGCTCGGCGAATCGCGGGCCGACGCCCTCGTCCACCGACAGCTTCATGCCCATCGCCTGCGGGATGACGAGGATGTCGCTGAAGATGATCGCCGCGTCCACGCCCAGGATGTCGACCGGCTGCAGAGTGACCTCGACGGCGAGCTCCGGGGTGCCGACCATCGTGAGAAAGTCGGCTCGCTCGCGCACCTTGCGGTACTCCGGCAGGTAGCGTCCGGCCTGGCGCATCAGCCACACGGGCGGGCGCTCGACCGTCTCTCGGCGACAGGCGCGGAGCAGGAGATCGTTCACGAAGGCATCGGTCAGTGAGGTTTGGCGATGGCGCGGATGCGCTCGACCACGGCGTCCACGGTCGGTCGGAGGGCGACACCGGCGGGGGCCCAGCCCGCGGCCCGGGCGGCAGCCGCGGTCGTCGGACCGATTGCAACGAGGGCCGGTCGCTCATCCCGCGCCACCACCCGGGCCGCGAGGGTGGCGACCCGTGGACTCGCCACCAGCAGGACGTCCGCCCCGGCGAGCGCCCGGCGCGCTTCATCCTCGGGAGCGAGCAGCGAGCGGTAGCAGATCACCTCGTCCACCGCGACACCGCCGGCCCGCAGGGCCGACGGCAGCTCATCCCGCCGGGTGTCTCCGCAGAGGAAGAGCACCGGGGAGCCCACCCGGGCGGCGAGCATGGCGCTCGCCAGAATCGATCCGGCCCCGGTGTCGAGCGTGACCAGACTGGATGGTACCCGCACTGGGTCGAAGAGATCGCGCAGCGGGACGGCCGTGGCGCTGCCGATCGCCCACGCCTCCTGGCCGGCCGGCGGGCTCACTCGGTTGGCCTTCAGCCGCGTCGCGAACGCTTCCGCCGCCCGGGGCGAAGTGACCGCGATTGCCGCAAACCCGGGCAGCCGGAAGATCGCCCGATCGACGGGTCCCCAATCCTCGGGCGGTCCGAACGAAAGCAACGGGGCCTCGCGCACGGTGAGCCCGTCACCCCGCAGCCGCTCGCTGAGCCCCGCCAGGGAGCCCGGCGCCGTTGTGAGGACGACCGTCGTCACGCGACCCGACATCAGGGCTCCGGCACCGCCTCGGCCCACCCGGCTCGCACCGAGCGCAGGATCGCCTCCGCGCCCTCGCCCAGCAGCTGGTCCGCCAGCGCCTCGCCCAGGGCCTCGGCTTCCACGGCCGTGGCGGCCGGGCCCACCCGCTCGCCCTCGACGCTGGCGTCGCCCGCGAGCGCCACAACCCGGCCCCGGAGCCGCACGAGCCTTTCCCCGCCGTCCGGCGTCACCTCGGCGAACGCGGCGACGGGCACCTGGCAGCCGCCCTCGAGCCGGCGGAGAAAGCCTCGTTCGGCGGCCACCGCGAGCTCGGTGTCAGGATCGTGGAGCACGCGCCGCACGGCATCACGGGCCGATGGGTCGTCGGTACGAACCGTCGCGGCCAGCGCGCCCTGGCCCGGCGCCGGCAGCATGACATCGAACGGGAGCCGCTCCGTGATCCGGGCCCCGAGCCCGAGCCGCACGAGCCCGGCGGCGGCCAGTAGCACGGCCGCCCATTCGGGGTTGCGGTCCAGCTTCGCGAGCCTCGTGTCCACATTTCCGCGGATATCGGCCACCCGCAGATCGGGTCGGGCGCGGAGCAACTGCGCCCGTCGCCGCAGGCTGCTCGTCGCCACCGCCGCGCCCCGGGGGAGCGCCGCCCAACCCATCCCATTCCGTGCGACCAGCGCGTCCCGCGGATCCTCGCGCAGCCCCACCGCGCCGAGTGCGATCCCCTCGGGGAGCACCGTCGGGAGGTCCTTGAGCGAGTGCACCGCGAGGTCGATCCGGCCTTCGAGCAACGCGTCGTCGAGCTGCTTGGTGAAGAGCGCCCGCCCACCGATCTGGGAGAGGGGAACGTCTTGGACCGCGTCGCCCGTCGTCCGGATCTCGATCCGCTCGGTTGTATACCCCTGCTCGGCGAGCCGGGACCGGACACACTCCGTTTGCCACCGAGCGAGCGCGCTTGCCCTGGTACCGAGGCGGAGGGAGCGCGCGCTCACCCCTGGCTTCTCCGCACCTTTCGGCCCCGAAGGGGCGTGCGGGGTGATTCGACAGCGGGGGCGGGGGGAAGGATGTGCTCCTCGATCCAGGCCAGCAGGAGCCGGTCGATGTCGCCCGGCTCCTGCCCGACTACCTGCTCCATCACGGGCCGGCGCTTCCCCGCCGCCATCAGGTACCACATGGGCGGGATTGCCGCTTCGCCCCGCCGCTCGTTCGCGATGCGGGCCTCGTAGGAAACGAAGTGGAACTCGCGGCCGCGGTGCAGGAGACGCCGCTGCTCGATCTTGTAGCTGCTCATGGTGATCTCACGGAGATCGGAGGTGCGTGGAGCGATGGCGGAGAGAGCGGTCGTCCGCGGGGCGACCCGTGCTTTCCGAAATGTAACCGGTCGCCCAAGCCCCCGGACCTCGAAGAGACTCGGGGCCTCGCACGCGACTCGATCTCAGGCCGCCCCGGCCACCCGCGCCGCCACGTTCAGACCGCCCCGCAGCGCGTCGCCCAGGGCCACGCCTCCGCGGTACGAGCCTGCGAGGAACAGGCCCGGGTTGGCCGCCTCGATGTGGTCCATGAGGTCGAGCCAGCGGCCGTAGCCCACGACGTACTGGGGGATGGCCCGTGGCCAGCGAACCACCTGCTGGAACGTCGGGTCCCCCCGGGCGCCGAGCAGATCGGCCAGCTCCTCCCGCACGAGGGTCACGAGTCTGTCGGGATCGAGGGCGGCCAGCTCCGGCCGGCGCGTGCCGCCAACGAAGGTCGTGAGGGTCACATGGCCGTCGGGGGCGCGAGCGGGAAACACAGTGGAGGAGAAGAGCACCCCGAGGATTCGGCGGTGCTCTACGGCAGGCACCAGCGCACCGAAGCCATCCAGCGGGTGGACGACGTCGGTCCGGCGAAAGCCGAGCACGACGACCCCCACCGGGGCATACGGAATGCTGCCGAGCTTGGCCAGCCCGGCAGCACCCTCGCCCGTCACCTGGAGCGACGCGACGACGTGCGCCGGGCACGCCAGGACCACCGCGTCGTGCTGGGTCTCGAACCCGCCCCCCCGCACTGACCAGCCGCTGCCGCGCCGCGCGATCGCCTCCGCCCCGGCCGACGTGCGGACGCGGTCACCCAGCCGCGCCGCGAGGGCCACCGGGATCTCCCCCATGCCGCCCGCGAGCGAGACGATCCGCGCCGCTCCCTGCGCCGACCGCGGGGCCGCAGGAGGGGCCGACGCACGGGCCCTGCGCACCAGCGCGATCGCCCCGCGGATGATCGAGCCGTGCTCCTGCTCCAGGTCGTAGAGCCTGGGCAAGGCATGCCGCACCGACAGAGCGGCGGGATCCCCGGCGTAAATCCCGCCGACGAAGGGCCCGGCCGCGTAGTCGAGAAACTCGCTCCCCAAGCGGCGGGTCACGAACTGGCCGACGCTCTCCTCGATGGATGCATCGCCCCGCGCCACGAACGGCTCGCGCAGAAGGGCGAGTCTGGCCCGGAGCGACAGGGCCTCGCTGCCGAGGAGGTCCCGCAGCGAGCCCGGCAGCCTGACGAGCCGGCCACCGCGGACGATGTAGCGGTTGCGCGCGGCCGGAGCCGCCTCGACCAGCCGGCCGGCCAGGCCGAGGTCCTCCAGCAGCGATTGGACGGGGGGCTCGGGACTCGCCAGGGAGTTGGGGCCGGCCTCGGCGACGTAGCCGTCGCGCCGTTCCGTATAGACGACGCCGCCAACGCGCGGTCCCGCCTCGTAGACCACGACCTCGTGCCCGAGCGCGACGAGCCGGTACGCAGCCGCCAGGCCGGTGACGCCCCCACCGACGACGGCGACGGACACCTACCGGAAAGCCCGGGCGAGCCCCTCCTCGAGCACGGCGAACTCGGCGTCGCCGTGGGACGCGGAGGTGAATCCCGCCTCGAACGCGGAGGGCGGGAAATAGACGCCCGCCTCCAGCATGGCGTGGAAGAAGCGGTTGTAGGCCGCTCGATCGGTGGCCTTCGCGTCCGCGTAGTTGCGCACGGGACGGTCGGTGAAGAACGGCGTCAGCATCGTCCCGACCCGCTGCACTGTGATCGGCACGCCCGCGGCTGCCGCCGCGCGCGAGATCGCGTCGGCGGCTCGCGCCGCCCAACGCTCGGCGCGCTGCCATATGCCTGGCCCCCCCAACAGGTCGAGGGTGGCGATACCGGCCGCCATCGCGAGCGGGTTGCCCGAGAGCGTCCCCGCCTGGTAGACCGGGCCCGCCGGCGCCAGCTGGAGCATCAGGTCCCGCCGGCCGCCGTACGCGGCCGCCGGCAAGCCGCCGCCCATCACCTTGCCCAGACAGGTGAGATCAGGCGTGATGCCGAAGAGCACCTGGGCGCCCTGGGGGTGGACCCGCCAGCCGGTCATGACCTCGTCGAAGATGAGCAGCGCGCCGTATCGGGTAGTGATCTGGCGGAGCCCCTCCAGGAACCCCGGCCCGGGCGGCACCACGCCCATGTTGCCGACCACGGGCTCGACCAGCACGGCGGCGATGCCGGCGGGCTGCCCGCCGAAGAGCCGTTCGACGGCGTCGAGATCGTTGTAGGGGACCGTGAGGGTGTCCGCGACGGCCGCCGGCGTCACGCCGGGCGAGTCGGGCAGGCCGAGCGTCGCGACGCCGGACCCCGCGGCGGCGAGCAGGGCATCGGCGTGCCCGTGGTAGCAGCCTTCGAACTTGACGAGGCCGCGCCGTCCGGTCGCGGCACGGGCGAGTCGCACGGCGCTCATCGTCGCCTCGGTGCCGGAGTTCACAAACCGGAGCATCTCGACCGACGGGAACGTGGCGATCAACCGCTCGGCGAGCCGGAGCTCGAGCTCGGTCGGGGTGCCGTAGGTTGTGCCCAGCGCCGCGGCATCGCTGATGGCCGCGACCACGCCCAGCGGGGCGTGCCCCAGAATGAGGGGCCCCCAGGAGAGCACCAGATCGACGTAGCGGTTGCCGTCCACGTCCTCGATTCTGGCACCTTCGCCGCGTGCGATGAACCGGGGAGTGCCGCCGACACTCCCGAACGCCCGCACCGGACTGTTGACCCCGCCGGGGAAGACCCGCTGTGCCTGAGCGAACAGGAGGGCGGAGCGCTCAGTTGAGCCCGACCCGGCCCGCGGCCGAGTCATGGCGCCGGATCCGGCCCTTGAAGCCATTCGGCGACGTCCTTGGCATGGTAGGTGATGATCGCGTCCGCGCCCGCGCGCCGCATGCCGGTGAGCGCCTCGAGCACCGACCGGCGCTCGTCGATCCAGCCGCGCTGCGCGGCCGCCTTGAGCATGGCGTACTCGCCGCTCACGTTGAACGTGACCAGTGGAAGGGTGGTCCGCTCCCGCACGGCACGGATCACGTCCAGATACGCCAGCGCCGGCTTGACCATCAGAAAGTCGGCGCCTTCGGACTCGTCGAGCGCCGCTTCGAGCAGCGCTTCGCGCACGTTGGCCGGATCCATCTGATATTGACGCCGGTCGCCGAAAGCGGGGGCGCTGTCGGCCGCCTCCCGGAAGGGACCGTAGAACGCGCTGGCGTACTTGACGGCGTAGCTCAGGATGGCGCAGTCCTGATGGCCGGCGCCGTCCAGCGCCGTCCGGATCGCCCGCACCATCCCGTCCACCATCCCGCTGGGCGCAACGACGTCGGCCCCCGCCGCCGCGTGGCTCACCGCCACCCGCGCCAGAATCTCGAGGGTCGCGTCGTTGTCCACTCCCCCACCCTTCACGATGCCGCAATGCCCGTGGCTGGTGTACTCGCAGCAGCAGACGTCGGTCAGGAGCAGCAGGTCGGGATGGCGGGAGCGGAGCCGGCGGAGCGCCTGCTGTACGATCCCGTCCGCGGCGAAGTTCTCCGACCCGATCTCGTCCTTGGCCGCCGGCAGCCCGAAGAGGATCACGGCGGGAATGCCGAGCGTCTGGAGCCGATCGGCTTCGCGGTCCAGCTGGCCGTCTACCGAGAGCTGGAATACACCCGGCATGGAGGAGATCTCGCGGGCCACGCCCGTGCCGTGGACGACGAACACGGGCGCAATGAGATCGCCGACCACTAGCTGGGTCTCACGGGAGAGCCGGCGCAGCGCCGGCGTACGGCGCCGGCGGCGGGGCCGGGCCAATGGGTAAGAGGTCACGGGCGGTTGGGGTTACGGAAGCCGGGCGCGACGGGAAGCGAGTGGCGCCAAAGGTACGAGCGGGCGGGATCTCTCACAAGCGATAGCCTGCCGTTCAGCCCACGAAGTTTGTCCTTCGGCATCGTCTCGGCCGCCGGGCGCGTATAATCTTTGCAGAGCATGTGACGAAACCCGAATTACCCCCGGGTCGTTCCAGCAACATACCCCCCGGTCTTGTGGTCTGCACGACAACCGGGATCGGGAACCTCGCGCCGGCAGGTCGGCATGCGCTATCGGTCGCTCCTCATTTCTTCGGTCGCTGCGATCGCCGCGGGGGGATGTGCTGCCCCGGCCCGGCACCCGGTTTCGGTCCGCCCGGTGGATCCACCGACCGCCATCGTGGACGCCATGCTGTGGGACGGTACCGGCCGCCCGCCCGTGCCGCACGCGGTAACGCTGGTCCGGGGCAACCGGATTCTCTGCGCTGGTGGTGTGGGTGAGTGTCAGGTCCCCCGCGACGCGCGGATCATCGACGCCCGGGGCGCCTGGCTCATTCCTGGGCTGATCGACAGCCACGTCCATCTGTTGTTCCTCCAGCAGGGCAGCGCCGGCGAAGACCTGGCCAGCGACCTCAAGGATCTGCTCGCCCAGGGGGTCACCAGCGTCCGCGATATGGGCACGAACCCCTCGGAGCTGCTCGCCCGAACCCGGGCGCTGGGCGTCGCTCCCCGGGTCTACGCCATGCAACTGGTCGCGGGGTTCCGCTTCTTCTACGGGCGGGAGCAGGTCGTGACCAGCGACGGCAGCATGGCGTACCGTCTGCCGCAGGCGCAAGTGATGGAGATGCGGGGCTGGACCCCGATGCTCTTCGCCCGGGACGACGATGCGGACTCGCTGGTGGTGGAGGCGCAGAAGACCGGCGCCATCGGGCTCAAGCTCTACGCCTACCTCGACACGACCTCCGTCCGGAAGCTGACCGAGGCCGCCCACCGCGCCGGCCTGTCGGCCTGGGGCCACGCATGGGTCCAGCCCGCCGGTCCCCGGGATCAGGTGCTCGCGGGCGAGGATGGTGTCGTCCACGCCTCGCTGTTCGTCGGGGACCTGTTCTCGGCCACGGGTCGGGACAGCCTGCTCGCCAGCACGGCGATCCTCTGGGCCGGCGCCCACGAGGCCACCCCCGAGGCGGCGCTCGATCCCCACATCGGCGAAACCCTCGACAGCATGGCCCGCCGGGGCACGTTCTTCGAGCCGACGCTGGACGTGACGATCCGCAGCGTGGCCCACTACGACGGGGAGCACGCCGACCGGCCGTCGCTGCCCGAGCAGTACGCCCGGGCGGCGGTGGGGTTCAGCATGGCGGTGACGCGGGAGGCAGCGAAGCGCGGGGTTCGGATGACGGCGGGGACCGATCACGTGGCCTACGGACCCGTGCGGGACCGCGCCTCGCTCGCCGGTGAGCTCCGGCTGCTAGTGGATTCGATCGGCCTCTCGCCCGAGGCGGCGCTCCTGGCCGCCACGCGGGACGCGGCCATCGCCATCGGCGGCGAAGCCGCCCGGTCCACCGGCACGATCGAGGCCGGGCGCTACGCCGACCTGCTGTTGCTCGACAAGAGCCCGCTCGACGACATCCGCAATCTCGATGGCATCCAGTGGGTCATGCAGGACGGGCGGCTGTGGCGGCCGTGGCAGCTCCGGAGCGGTATTGCCGTCAGGCCGAGCTCCGCGGCGCCCGACGCAACCGATCCCGACCTCCCCGCACCCGCGCTCACGCACCCCGGTCCGCGTTAGCGCCGGGGTTCGACCCCGCTCCCGGTTTCGATCGGCAACTCCTCCCGCTCTGCCCATTCCGTCCAGGCCCCGGTGTAAATCAGCACGTCAGGGTAGCCCAGCAGGAACCTGAGAGCGAAGAACACGTGACTCGCCTCGGTGGTGCTGTTGCAGTAGAGGATGAGTCGCCGGTCGGGCGTGATGCCCTGCGCGAGGTAGCTCGCGCGGAGCGCCTCCACCGGCTTCCACACCCGGCCGAACCCCTCCTGGCCCAGATCGTCCTGCCAGTAATGGTTGATGGCCCCCGGAATGTGGCCACGCCGCATCTGCGCGCCGGCCTGGCCCGCGAACTGGTCCGGCGGCCGCGCATCAACGAGCAGCGCGTCGTGCCGCTCCAGCGCGCGCCGGACGTTCTCCAGCGTGGCGGTCTCCGGGCGAAAGCGCCCGGGTGGCGGCGGTGCCGCGACCAGGCGGGGATAGTGCTTCGCGATCGGCCGCTGCTCCAGCTGCCACTTGAAGTAGCCCCCGTCGAGCAGGTACACGCGCGGATGCCCGTACGCAGCCAGCAGCCACACGAGAAACGTGGCGTCGATGTTGTGGGTCTCGCCCGCACTGTAGACCACTACCGGCCGGTCCCAGCGGATCCCAACCCGCGCAAAGAGCTGTGCGTACCACTCCCCGGGTAGGAGCTGCATCGGCGTCCCGCCTTTGGCCGCCCGCAGCGTCTCGGTGTTGAGATAGACGGCATCCGGGAGGTGCCCCTGGAGGTATGTGAACGGGTCGGTGCGCGCATCGACCAGGCGGAAGGCCTCGCCCCGCCGCTGCCACTCGGCCAGACTGTCGGTGCTGAGGAGCGCCGGGCGCGCCGCGGAGAGCGGAGCGACCGACGGGGTCTCCGTCGTGCGGGCCGCGGAGCAAGCCAGTAGCGCCCAGCCGGCCATCACCGGCATCCACCTCATCGGGTCGAATCCCCCGTCAGCCCCATCACCGCTTTCTCCTCTTCGACGTACACCCTGACCGCGTTCCGGCGGCGGCGGGAGTTGAGCGACACCGGGCGCTTCTCGTCCGCAGGCGGCAACGAGTCCAGCGCGCGCCTCATCGGCACGCCCCGCTCCACCGCCACGCGCATCTCGCTCTGGAGCGCGGTCACATACGCGCGCGTCCGGGCGACGAGCGCCGCCGGATCGGCGGGAATCGCGCCGTGCCCCGGGACGGCGACACGCGGCCCGAGCGCGTCGATCGTGGCCAGCGCGTGGAGCAGCGCGGGCGCGCTGCCGTCAACCATCATCGTCACACCGTCCTCGATCAGAATGTCCCCGGCGAAGAGGACCCCTTCGGCGGGGAGCCACACCATGAGGTCACCCGGCGTATGGGCGGGCCCAGCCGAGAAGACGACGATCGTGCGGCCCCCGAGCCGGAGCGTGTCGCTCCCGGTGACCGGCCGGTCCGGCGTGTCGGCATACTCGAAGCCGCGCATGGCGTCAAGTCCGACGACCCGAATCCAGTTGATGACCTCTTCGTCGGGTCCGCCTTCCGACGCCAGCGTTCGGGTGTCCGGATGCGCGATCACCCGGGCGCTCGCCCTGCGGAACACGACCGCGCCGAAGTGGTGATCCGGGTGATGGTGGGTGAGCACCAGCCAGCGGATCGGGCGGCGCGTGACCGAGCGGATCGTCCGGAGCAGCGTCTCACCGTCGGCCGGGCTGGGCCCGGCGTCCACGACCACGACCCCCTCGCGGGTCACCACGAAGCCGGCGTTCGGGCGTCCCTCCGAGCCACGCCCGGTATCGCCCAAGACAGCGTAGACCCCCGGCGCGAGCGTCCTCAGCGGAAAGAGCGGCGTCGGGAGGCCGGGGCCGGGAAGCGACGCGCCCCATGCGAGCGACAACGCATGGAGCGCAAGACGAACGGTGGCGAGCAGGGAACCGGCTCAGGCTTGGGTGAACGCGATATCCACCGACTGGCGGTAGACCCCACCCTTGTTGTCCTTCCAGGCCATCGTCAAGGGCGCCTCGCGGTCGGCGCGAAGGGTGAAGGTCACGACCGGGTCCCGGCTGATGCCCGAGGTCCATTCGAACCGGGCGATCTCGTCACCGCCGTACGTGATCACCACCTCGTCGATGAAGTACGCGGGGATCGGGTCACCGTCCTTGGTCCGGAAGAACCCGGTGTCCATGGGATGGGAGACGATGGAGTTGACCGTGATGATCTCGCCCCGGGTGATCCGGTCCGGGATGCGGATCCGGGCGTCGCCGATCGCGTGAGCCATCGTCAGCCGCACCCGTTGAGCGTGACCCGCACCTGCGTGTAGTCGGCCCACAGTTCCCCGGTATTGGTTTCCACGATGGCCCGCACCCAGGTGGATCGCTTCATCTTGATCCGCGTAGAGATCGAGACCTGCCCCACGGCGGGCGTGAGGTAGAACCCGGCGACATGCGCGTCCGGGTTGTGATCGACGATCAGATGAATCCCCTTCACGTATCGCTCGGGCGTCATCGGCAGATCACTCTCGATGATGACGGGAACGATCCGGCCGTCTTCGGCCACCGCCGGCATGTCGAGCTGCACGTGTCCGCGAGTGATGGGCCGGCCGCCGAACCGCTCCCGGTAGATGCGCGCGACCTCCTCATTCGGGATCTCGGGATCGTCTGGGCCCACCGGCCGCCCCGCGCCGAGCAGGCGCCCGGATTGCCCGAAAGCCGCCGCCCCCACGAGGCCCGCGGAGGCCAGCGCCAGGGTCTGGAGGAACGAACGTCGGGGAAGGTCGGTCGAACCGGACATGCACTCTCCAGCCCGGGAGCTCAGCCTGCTTCGGGTATTGGTATCGGGCGCGCAGGCGAAAAGCAAGCTTGGGCGACGCGGGCTCAGGCGATCGCCCCTCCGCAGGAGCTGCCCGCACCCGCCGTGCAGCCGTAGCAGTGCGGGCCGGTCACGATGGAGCGGCCCTCCAGCGCCTCGCGGGCCGCCTCGAAGATCGTCCCCGCGGCCCCCGTGACCGGCAGCTCCAGCATCTGGTTGAAATCGCAATCGTACAGCGCACCGTCCCACCCGACCGACAGCGTTGTGTGGCACATCACACCGGCCGCCGCTGCAGGGTTGAACGCCGCGACCAGTCGCGCCAGGTACTCCTCGGTCCGCCCGTGCTGCTCGAGGAAGTCGAGGAAGCGGCTGATCGGCATGTTCGTGATCGTGAAGAGCCGGTCGAACACGATGCCGTAGCGCGCGAGCATCTGCTGCTTCCAGCGGGCCTCGAGCGCTCGCTGATCGCCGGGCAGGAATGTCCCCACGGGATTGGTCACCAGGTTGAGGACCAGCTCGCCGCCGCGCCCGTAACCCAAGCGGTTGAGCCGGCGGAGTCCCTCGAGCGACTCCTCGAAGACGCCCGCGCCGCGCTGCTGATCGGTTTCCCGGGCCTGGAAGTAGGGCAGCGAAGCGACCACCTCGACCGTATGGTCGGCGAGCAGCCAGGGGATGTCGGCGTAGTTCGGGAGTAGAATCGCCGTGAGATTACAGCGGTGCATCACCCGGCGCCCCAGACCCGCGGCCCGGATCACCAGCTCCCGGAAATCCGGATGCAGCTCGGGCGCGCCGCCGGTGATGTCCACGGTGGGGATGCCACTTCGCTCGAGAAACGCCAAAGACGCCTCCAGCACCGCGCGCGGCATCACCTCGGCGCGGTCCGGCCCTGCATCCACGTGGCAATGGGCGCAGGTCTGATTGCAGCGCTTGCCCAGGTTGAGTTGGAGAACCTCGATCGGCCCCGTCGTCAGAGGGAAGAGGTCGGCGTCCGCCAGGGCCTGGTCGAAGCGGCGCGCCACCGGTACCTGACGCAGGAGCCGGCGTTGCGCGGTCGCGGACGCCAAGGGCGCCTGTGTCTTCGCGAGCGTGGGGAGCACTCGGCTCACGACTACATTCCCAGATCGTCCACGTGGTTCAGCATCTGAACGCCGTGCACCAGCGAGGCTCCGCCGCGGATGGCCGCGGCGACGTGCACGGCCTCCGTCATCTCATCGAGGTTCGAGCCCTTTTCCAGCGCGTCTTTGGAGTAGGCGTCAATGCAGTAGGGACACTGTACCGTGTGCGCCACGGCGAGAGCGATGAGCGATTTCTCCCGCACGGTCAACGCGCCTTCGGCGAACACCGCGCCGTAGTAGTCGAAGAACTTCTCGGCGAGCCCCGGCGCCCCGCGGGCGATTTCCCCGAAGCGGCCAAGGTCGTGGTGGTGGTAATAGCCGGGAGGGGAGGACGAGCCGGCCGGGGGTGAGGTATCGGACATCGGTGTGCGCACTCGAAGGAGGGATCCCTATAATAACGCCCCGCGACGACCCCAGGATTTCAATCGTCGTGCCCACGCTCGACGAAGTCGAGTCGATCGCTGGGCTGCTGGAAGACTTGCGCGGGCTCGCGGTGCCCCATGAGGTCCTGGTCGCGGACGGCGGCAGCACGGACGCCACCTGCACCGTTGCCCGGGAACGCGGAGCGCGGGTGCTCGCGGCGCCCCGCGGCCGGGGCGCCCAGCTGCGGGCGGGGGCCGCCGCCACCACCGCGCCCCTGCTCTGTTTCCTGCACGCGGACGTACGCCTGAGCGCCGGCGCGCTGCGGGAGATCGAGCGCCTCGCCGAGCGGGGCTCCGCGGGTGCCTACGCGTTCCGGCTCGCGATCGACCGGACGGGCCCTGCGTACCGGCTGGTCGAGTGGGGCGCGAACCTTCGCTCGGCGTGGGGGAGGCTGCCCTACGGCGACCAGGGGCTTCTGGTGCAGCGCGCGGACTACGATGCGGCCGGTGGCTTTCCCGCCGTTCCGCTGATGGAAGACGTCGCATTCGTCCGGGCCCTGCAGCAGGTCACGCGGGTCCGACTGCTTCCCGTCGCTATTCGCGTATCCGCTCGCCGCTGGGAGCAGGAGGGGCTGCTCCGGCGTACCTGGGCCAACTGGCTGCTGCTCGGCGCTTACCTGCTGGGAACGCCGCCGGAGCGGCTGGCCCACCGATACCGCCCGTCGGGCGGTGCCGGCCCCGAATCCGGTCGTCGGACCTAGTCCGGCGGCTTGGCGTTTCGCCGGGCGGACTGCCAGCGGCGCCAGTCCTCCGCAGTATCGATGTCCCGTCGCTCGTCCAGCAGCGCGACCTCGAGAGCGGCGGCCGTCGCCCGCGCGAGCGTCGTCGACAACGTGGCGGCGGTGCTCCAGGGAATGGCCTCGAACAGCTCCGCAATCGGCCGCTTCATCCCCACCAGGTAGTACCCCCCGTCGGCGGCGGGGCCGAACACCGCATCGGCCCGGTCGAGTCGGCTGAATGCGGTCTCGATCAGACCGGTACTCACCTCGGGGCAATCCGTCCCGATGACGAGCACCCGGCGGGCCCCGGAGCGGCATCGCGCGCCGATCGCACCCAGCATGCGAGCGCCGAGATCCCCGTCACATTGGGGCTCGTACCGAGGGTCCGGGCCCAGCCAGCCCCGCATCAGCGGCTCGCGATCGGCGGGCGTGTACGAGACGACGGTCTCGCAGTCGGGCAGCCCGGCCACAGCGCCTAGCACGAGCGCCCCGAGCTCACGATACGCGGCCAAGGCGGCCGCTTTTCCCAACTCCCGGGCAAGCCGGGTCTTGACCTCTCCGGCCTCGGGAGCGCGGGCGAACAGGACCAGGGCCCGGGTGGGGGCGGCAGTGCTCGGCATCGTGCCGCGAAGAATAGCATCCGGCCCCGCCCGACCGTCGAAATCCTGGCCCCCCCAAACGGCCCGGCCCTTGCTATCTCCTTGCGCGATCTAGGGCTCCGACGCCGAGCCGTCTTCTGCACCACTGACTTGTGTAGCCCTCCGAGACGGCGTACTTTAAGTCGTTTCGGGATAAAGAATTTCGGGGATTTCATCCCTTTTTTCCGAGCCGAGGCACCGTGGAAACCCAGATCCTCCAGCAGGCCGCCCTACTCGAGAAATGCCGTCAGTTCACCAAAGCACGCGA